>NZ_KV787862.1:0-123710 GCF_001807145.1 Enterobacter sp. HMSC16D10 | reverse complement strand
GGCCGGGTAAGGCGAAGCCGCCACCCGGCATTTTCTTCAGACTACTTCACACACGCCGAACACTGAGAAGACTGGATCTGTTTGAAGAAGTCGTTACCTTTGTCATCCACGAGGATAAACGCCGGGAAGTCTTCCACCTCAATTTTCCAGATCGCTTCCATGCCCAGTTCCGGGTATTCCACGCACTCCAGGCTCTTGATGCTGCCCTGCGCCAGCACCGCAGCCGGGCCGCCGATGCTGCCGAGGTAGAAGCCGCCGTGCTTGTGGCAGGCGTCCGTTACCTGCTGGCTGCGGTTGCCTTTCGCCAGCATGATCATGCTGCCGCCGTTAGCCTGCAGCTGGTCGACGTACGAGTCCATACGGCCCGCCGTGGTTGGGCCTAATGAGCCAGAGGCATAACCTTCAGGCGTTTTCGCCGGGCCCGCGTAGTAGATCGGGTGATCTTTAATGTACTGCGGCAGCCCTTCGCCGTTGTCCAGACGCTCTTTCAGCTTCGCGTGCGCAATGTCGCGGCCCACGATAATCGTGCCGTTCAGGGAGAGACGGGTCGAGACCGGATACTGAGAAAGCTGCGCCAGAATCTCTTTCATCGGACGGTTCAGATCCACGCGAACCGCTTCCCCCTCGCCCGCTTTACGCAGTTCTTCCGGGATGTATTTGCCCGGGTTGTTCTCCAGCTTCTCGATCCAGATGCCGTCGCGGTTGATCTTCGCCTTGATGTTGCGATCCGCAGAGCAGGAGACGCCCATCCCGACCGGACAGGATGCACCGTGACGCGGCAGACGGATCACGCGCACGTCGTGGGCGAAGTATTTACCGCCAAACTGCGCGCCGAGGCCCAGATTGCGCGCTTCTTCCAGCAGCTCCTGCTCAAGCTGCACGTCGCGGAACGCCTGCCCGTGCTCGTTACCTTCGGTTGGCAGGCCGTCGTAGTATTTGGTTGAGGCCAGCTTCACGGTCTTCAGCGTGCTTTCCGCCGAGGTACCGCCAATCACAAACGCGATATGGTACGGCGGGCACGCCGCGGTGCCGAGGGTGCGCATCTTCTCAACCAGATAATTCTTCAGCTTGCCCGGGGTGAGCAGCGCTTTGGTCTCCTGATAGAGATAGGTTTTGTTGGCCGAACCGCCGCCTTTGGCGATGCAGAGGAATTTGTACTCATCCCCGTCGACGCTGTAGAGGTCAATCTGTGCAGGCAGGTTAGTGCCGGTGTTGACCTCTTTGTACATGTCCAGCGCCGCGTTTTGCGAATAGCGCAGGTTGTCTTCGGTGTAGGTGTTGTAGACGCCGTGCGCCAGCGCCGCTTCATCGCCGCCGCCGGTCCAGACGCGCTGGCCTTTTTTACCGACGATGATCGCCGTGCCGGTATCCTGGCAGGTAGGCAGAATGCCTTTCGCCGCGATATCGGAGTTACGCAGGAACTGCAGGGCAACGTACTTGTCGTTTTCGCTGGCTTCCGGGTCGCTCAGAATATCGGCCACCTGCTGCTGGTGCGCAGGACGGAGCATAAACGAGGCGTCGTGGAAAGCATGCTGCGCCAGCAGCGTCAGCGCCTGCGGATCCACCTTGAGGATCTCTTGTCCTTCAAACTCAGAGACGGAGACGTGATCGCGGGTTAACAGGTAATACTCGGTCTGATCCTTACTGAGGGGGAAAGGATCCTGATAATGGAAGGGTTTATTCGACATTGGTCTCTCACTTACTGCTTCGGTCTGTTTATTCAGGGCAGATGTTCCGCTGCCCGGCTTAAAAGCGAGTCAGCTTATCCTACACAATTTTTTAACAAAAACTGAGACTAGTACGACTTTTTACATCCACAGGTTACTTCCAGGTGGTTTATTGCTTTAATACCCGGAGTTTATTCCACATTTGAATCAGGGCTTGATAATGCAAAAACTCATCAACTCAGTGCAAAACTACGCCTGGGGAAGTAAAACTGCGTTAACGGATCTCTACGGTATCGCGAACCCAAACAACCTGCCGATGGCAGAACTGTGGATGGGGGCGCACCCGAAGAGCAGCTCAAAAATTGAAGACGCCAGCGGCCAGGCACGCAGCCTGCGCGACGTGATTGACGGCGATAAAACCGCGCTGCTGGGCGACAAGGTGGCTCAGCGCTTTGGCGAACTGCCGTTCCTGTTTAAAGTGCTGTGCGCAGACCAGCCGCTCTCCATCCAGGTTCATCCGAACAAGCAAGCGTCTGAAATCGGCTTTGCGAAAGAGAACGCGGCGGGTATTCCGTTAGACGCCGCCGAGCGTAACTACAAAGATCCTAACCACAAGCCGGAGCTGGTGTTCGCGCTGACGCCGTTCCTGGCGATGAACGCGTTCCGCGAATTTTCAGAGATTATCTCCCTGCTGCAGCCGGTCGCGGGTGCCAATAACGCTATCGCGCATTTCCTTGAAAACCCGAATGCCGAGGCGCTAAGCCAGCTGTTTGCCAGCCTGCTGAACATGCAGGGTGAAGAGAAATCCCACGCCCTGGCGGTGCTGAAAGCCGCCCTGGAGAGCCAGCAAGGTGAACCGTGGGAGACCATCCGTCTTATTGCGCAGTTCTATCCGGACGACAGCGGCCTGTTCTCCCCTCTGCTGCTGAACGTGGTGAAGCTGAATCCGGGTGAAGCAATGTTCCTGTTCGCGGAAACTCCGCACGCCTACCTGCAGGGCGTGGCGCTGGAGGTGATGGCCAACTCTGACAACGTGCTGCGCGCGGGCCTGACGCCGAAATACATCGACATCCCCGAGCTGGTTGCCAACGTCAAGTTCGTGGCGAAACCTGCCGCGGAGCTGCTGACTCAGCCGGTGAAAAACGGCGCAGAGCTGGACTTCCCGATTCCGGTTGAGGATTTTGCTTTCTCCCTGCACGACCTGAGCCAGACAGAAACGACCATCGCACAGGAAAGTGCGGCGATCCTGTTCTGCGTGGAAGGCGAAGCGACGCTGCACAAAGGCGAACAGCGTCTGGTGCTTAAGCCCGGTGAATCAGCATTCGTTGCAGCCAATGAGTCTCCGGTTAGCGTAAGCGGCACCGGTCGACTGGCGCGCGTTTTCAATAAGCTTTAAGCACTTACTGAATTTTTTAACAACTCTTGCTAAGCTAGTTGCAGGCTTAATATCTCCAGGCGGTTTTTACCGCCTGGTTTCATTTTAGGGATAGTCGCAATGAAAAAATCGGTCGTAGCGGTAGGAGTGATTGTAGCGTTAGGCGTGGTCTGGACGGGTGCCTCCTGGTTTACCGGGAAACAGCTGGAAGGACGCCTGGCTGAAATGGTGGCGCAGGCTAACGGAGAGATTAAGCGCAGCGCGCCGGAAGCGGGCCTTGAGCTGAGCTACCAGAATTATCAGCGCGGCGTGTTTACCAGCCGTATGCAGGTTGTGGTGAAGCCGGTTGCCGGTACGGAAAACGGCTGGCTGAAAACGGGTCAGAGCGTGGTGCTGGATGAAGTGGTCAGCCACGGTCCCTTCCCGCTGGCGCAGCTAAAGTCGTTTAACCTGATCCCGTCAATGGCGTCCGTTCACACGGTCCTGGTGAATAACGACGTCACCAAACCGCTGTTCGACCTGGCAAAAAATACCTCACCTTTCGAAATCGACACCCGCATCAGCTATGCCGGTGACACGAGTTCTGATATTGCCCTGAAAGCGCTGAACTACGAGAAAGAGAATGAGAAAGTCGCCTTTAGCGGTGGTCACTTCAAACTTGACGCGGACCGCGACGGGAACGTGTTCTCCCTGACGGGTGAAGCGGAAAGTGGCCTGGTCAACGCCGTGAACGAATACAATCAAAAAGTTCAGCTCACCTTCAACAACCTGAAGGCCGACGGCAACAGCCGCATGACCGATTTTAAAGAGCGTATCGGCGATCAGAAACTGTCTCTCGATAAAGTCGCCATTGCGGTTGAAGGCAAAGAGATGGCCGTGCTGGAAGGCATGGACGTTAACGGCAAATCCGACGTGTCCAAAGACGGTAAGAGCATCAATACCCAGCTGGATTACACGCTGAAGAGCCTGAAAGTGCAGAATCAGGATCTGGGCACCGGCAAACTGTCGCTGAAGATCGGCAATATCGACGGCCAGGCGTGGCACGAATTTAGCCAGAAATACAGCAAAGAGAGCCAGGCGCTGCTGACCGATGCCGCGCTGCAGCAGAACCCGGAAGTGTACCAGCAGCAGGCGATGGCAGTGCTGTTCAACAACCTGCCGATCCTGCTGAAAGGCGAGCCGGTGATCACCGTTGCGCCGCTGAGCTGGAAAAACAGCAAAGGTGAAACCAGCTTCAACCTGTCGCTGTTCCTGAAAGATCCGGCCACCGCCACGGGTGAACCGCAGACGCTGGCGCAGGAAGTGGATCGCAGCGTGAAGTCGCTCGACAGCAAGCTGACCATCCCGATGGATATGGCGACCGAGTTTATGACCCAGATTGCGAAGCTGGAAGGCTACGGCGATGAAGATGCCGGCAAGCTGGCGAACCAGCAGGTGAAAGGTCTGGCGGCCATGGGCCAGATGTTCCGCATCACGAAGGTGGACAACAACACGATTTCCACCAGCCTGCAGTACGCCAACGGCCAGGTCACGCTCAACGGCGACAAAATGCCGCTGGAGGATTTTGTCGGCATGTTTGGCATGCCTGCTCTGGGGATGCCGGAACCGGCTGAACCGGCAGCGCCAGCCGAACCGGCGGCACCGCAGCAGTAAACGTCAAAACCCCTCGCATGAGGGGTTTTTTATTGCCGGGCGGCGCTGACGCTTACCCGGCCTACGATTCCGGGCCGTTGCAGGCCCGTGTAAGCGCAGCGCCGCCGGGCGATATTATTTCACCGTCACTAACCGCGCCGCCACAATCTGGTGCCCGGCCTGTACATCCGTATTGTCGATACGCTGCATGATTCTGTCCGCCAGGGTGTAACCCATCTCCCGCGCGGGGGTAGTGGCCCAGACGATCGGCAGGTCGTCGAGGGCGTTTTCCCCGACGTCGGCGAACGCCCCCAGCGCCACCTGGTGGCCGAAGAAGGTTTCCACCCCGCCCTCGCCGCTCTGACGCCCGGCGCGGATCAGGCCAAACCAGGCGCCCATGGCGATCACATCGTTATAGCAAATGACGGCGCTGATGGTCGGGCTGCTGCGCAGCAGCGCGCCTATCGCTTCCGCCGCCATCTTCTGGCTGGACTCACACTCAACAACCCACTCGCTGTGGAACGGCAGGCCGTATTTAATCAGCGTCGCGCAGTAGCCGCCGACCCGTTCGGCGCGGGTCAGGGACGAGCTTTTGCCGCCCAGCCAGGCAATGCGCTGATGGCCGCGACGAATAAGATGCTCGGTCAGCATTTGCGCCGCCTGCATGTTATCCGGGCGCAGCGTATCGGCTTCATCGAGGTAGCTGGCGCGTGAAGCAAACACCAGCGGCACGCCTTTTTCAGCGGCACGCTCGCACAGCTCGCTGCCCACGCCCGACGCCCCGGCGACGATCACCCCGTCCACCCCCTGATTCAGCAGCATATCGAGCCGGGAAAGCAGCTGATCGGCCTCGCGACCGCCGTGAAGCAGAAAGACCATCCGCCCCTGCGCTTCAAGCGCTTCGGTTAAGCCGGCGGTCAGCTCCGCATAGAACGGTGACGTCAGGTCACGGACAATCAGGCCAATCACCCCGCTTTGCCCGCCGCGCAGCGCCGACGCCTGGCGGTTTCGCACAAAGCCCAACTGCTCAACCGCCTCATTCACCCGCTGACCGGTCGCGGGAGAGATGCGTCCTTTGCCGCTCAGTACCAGAGAAACGGTGCTGACGGAAACCCCCGCCGCCAGCGCGACATCGTTGATGGTGACTTTTTTCGCTACAGCCATGTGTTGGCGTGACTCCCTGAAAAATGAGATCGGTAAAACGTTTTATCAATACGTTATCTTTATACTACCAGTAAAAGCCTGAGAATGTGATTTAGCGCGCACTAAACTTTGATAAAACGTTTTATCTTCTCGCAGCATTGAAGCAGACAAACTGATTTTAACAATAAAGGAGTCGTTTTATGACGGCGAAAGCAGCACAAAAAATATCGCTGTGGGAATTTTTCCAGCAACTGGGTAAAACCTTTATGCTGCCCGTGGCGCTTCTCTCGTTCTGCGGGATCATGCTCGGGATCGGCAGTTCGCTCAGCAGTAAAGACGTCATCACGCTGATCCCCTTCCTCGGTGCGCCCGTGCTGCAGGCGATCTTTATCTGGATGAGTAAAGTCGGCTCCTTTGCCTTCAGTTTCCTGCCCGTGATGTTCTGTATTGCAATCCCGCTGGGCCTGGCCCGCGAGAACAAAGGCGTCGCGGCGTTTGCCGGTTTTGTGGGCTACGCGGTGATGAACCTGGCGGTTAACTTCTGGCTGACCGCAAAAGGCATACTGCCGACCACCGACGCCGCCGTTCTGAAGGCCAACAACATTCAGAGCGTGATTGGCATCCAGTCTATTGATACCGGGATCCTCGGGGCGGTGATCGCCGGGGTAATTATCTGGATGCTGCACGAGCGCTTCCACAATATCCGCCTGCCGGATGCCCTGGCCTTCTTCGGCGGCACCCGCTTTGTCCCGATCGTGACCCTGGTCGTTATGGGACTGTTTGGTCTGATTATTCCGCTGATTTGGCCAGTTTTCGCTATGGGCATCAACGGCATTGGCCGCATCATTAACGGCGCGGGAGATTTTGGTCCGATGATTTTCGGCACCGGCGAGCGTCTTCTGCTGCCGTTTGGCCTGCAGCATATCCTGGTGGCCCTGATTCGCTTCACCGAAGCGGGCGGCACCATGGAGGTGTGCGGTCACGACGTGAGCGGCGCGCTGACTATCTTCCAGGCGCAGCTGAGCTGCCCGACGACACACGGCTTCTCCGAAAGCGCAACCCGCTTCCTGTCTCAGGGTAAAATGCCTGCCTTCCTCGGCGGCCTGCCGGGTGCTGCGCTGGCAATGTACCACTGCGCGCGCCCGGAAAACCGTCATAAAATTAAAGGCCTGCTGATTTCCGGCGTGATCGCCTGCGTCGTGGGCGGTACCACCGAGCCTATCGAGTTCCTGTTCCTGTTCGTCGCGCCGGTGCTGTATCTGATTCACGCGGTGCTGACCGGTCTGGGCTTCACCGTGATGGCGGTGCTGGGCGTCACCATCGGCAACACTGACGGTAACGTCATCGACTTCGTGGTGTTCGGGATCCTGCACGGCCTGTCGACTAAGTGGTATCTGGTCCCTGTCGTGGCGGCAATCTGGTTTGCGGTGTACTACGGGATCTTCCGCTTCGCCATCACCCGCTTTAACCTGAAAACGCCAGGACGCGATATTGATACGGCCACCAGCGTTGAACAGGCGGTTGCCGGTACCGTGGGCAAATCCGGCTATAACACCCCTGCCATTCTGGCGGCGCTGGGCGGTGCGGATAACATCACCTCGCTGGATAACTGCATTACCCGCCTGCGTTTGTCGGTGGCGGATATGTCAAAAGTGGATACCAACGCCCTCAAGGCCAACCGGGCCATCGGCGTGGTACAGTTAAACCAGCACAATTTGCAGGTGGTTATCGGCCCGCAGGTACAGTCAGTGAAAGATGAGCTGGCGACCCTGATGCGAACAGTAGAAGCCTGATGCCTCAGCCCCCTCACCATGAGGGGGTTTTACGTTAAGGATTAAAGCATGTTTGATTTCTCAACCGTCGTGGATCGACACGGCACCTGGTGTACGCAGTGGGACTATGTCGCCGACCGCTTTGGCGCGGCCGATCTGCTGCCCTTCACCATCTCGGATATGGATTTCGCCACCGCCCCCTGCATAACCGACGCGCTGCAACAGCGCATTCATCACGGCGTGTTTGGCTATAGCCGCTGGAAAAACGACGAGTTTCTCGCCGCCGTCGCACACTGGTTCCAGCAGCGCTTTAACATCCGAATTGATACCGAAAGCGTGGTTTATGGCCCCTCCGTCATCTACATGGTCTCGGAACTGATTCGCCTCTGGTCAAAACCCGACGACGGCGTGGTGGTTCACACCCCGGCATACGATGCCTTTTACAAAGCCATAGAGGGTAACGGGCGTCGTGTTGTGGCGGTTGAAATGGAAAAACAGGCCGCTGGCTGGCAGGGCAATATGGCAGCCCTCGAAGCGGCGCTGGCGAAACCGGAAAACAAAATTTTGCTGCTGTGCAGCCCGCAGAATCCGACCGGCAAGGTCTGGACGCGGGATGAATTGACGCAGATGGCGGAACTCTGCGAGCGCTATGACGTGGCGGTTATCAGCGATGAAATCCATATGGACATGGTGTGGGGAGAACATCGTCACACGCCGTGGACCGCAGTGGCGCGGAGCAAATGGGCGCTTCTGACCTCCGGCTCGAAAAGCTTTAACATTCCGGCGCTGACGGGGGCTTATGGCCTGATCGGCGATGAAGAGAGCCGTAACGGCTATCTCAGCGCGTTAAAAGGTCGGGACGGGCTCTCTTCCCCTTCCGTGCTGGCGCTAACGGCGCATATCGCCGCCTATCAGCAAGGGGGGCCGTGGCTGGATGCCCTGCGGGGTTATCTGGAAGAGAATCTGTTGTATATCGCTCAGGAAGTAAACCGCGCTTTTCCGAAACTCAACTGGCAGCCGCCGGAAGCGACCTATCTGGCCTGGATCGATCTGCGTCCGCTGAATATTGACGATCGGGCGCTGCAAAAAGTGCTGATTGAGCAGCAAAAGGTCGCCATCATGCCGGGATATACCTATGGAAAAGAGGGAAATGGCTTCGTACGCCTGAATGCGGGCTGCCCGCGCAGCAAGCTGGAGCAAGGGGTTCAACGCCTGATTGCCGGCATTAATACGCTTCTGTAATCAATTTGCGCAACGGAATATTCCCTTGCGCAAATAGCTTTTTACCCCGTTTTGTTTTTATAATATGGCGCACTTTAACCAGAAAAGAGTGCGACCATGATTGATACACGCCTGCCTTTAACTGATATTCATCGTCACCTTGACGGTAACATTCGTGCCCAAACCATCCTCGATCTTGGCCGCCAGTTCAATTTAACGCTTCCTGCTCAGACCCTTGAGTCCCTGATCCCTCACGTGCAGGTGACCTCTAATGAACCGGACCTGGTCAGCTTCCTGAGCAAACTCGACTGGGGCGTGAAAATGCTGGCGTCGCTGGATGCCTGCCGCCGCGTGGCGTTTGAGAACATCGAAGATGCCGCCCGCAACGGCCTGCACTACGTCGAGCTGCGCTTCTCGCCGGGCTACATGGCGATGACCCACAACCTGCCCGTTGCAGGCGTCGTGGAAGCCGTCATTGAAGGCGTCCGCGAAGGGTGCAAAACCTTCGACGTTCAGGCTCGCCTGATCGGCATCATGAGCCGTACCTTCGGTGAAGCCGCCTGCCTGCAGGAGCTGGAAGCGCTGCTGGCCCATCGCGATGCCATCACCGCCGTCGATCTCGCCGGTGATGAACTGGGCTTCCCGGGCAGCCTGTTCCTCTCCCACTTCAACCGCGCGCGCGATGCCGGCTGGCACATTACCGTGCACGCGGGTGAAGCGGCTGGCCCGGAAAGCATCTGGCAGGCCATCCGCGAGCTGGGCGCCGAACGTATCGGTCACGGCGTGAAGGCGGTAGAAGACCGCGCCCTGATGGATTTCCTGGCGGAGCAGCGCATCGGGATTGAGTCGTGCCTGACGTCTAACATTCAGACCAGCACCGTAGCATCGCTGTCGCAGCACCCGCTGAAAACCTTCCTCGAGCACGGCGTGCTGGCCTCGCTGAATACGGACGATCCGGCGGTTCAGGGCGTGGATATCATCCACGAGTACAACATCGCCGCACCGCAGGCGGGGTTGAGCCGCGAGCAGATCCGTCAGGCGCAGATTAACGGGCTGGAGATCGCCTTCCTGACGCCTGCGGAGAAGCAGGCGCTGCGGGATAAGGTGGCAACCGCGTAACCCCTTTTGCCGGGTGGCGGCTACGCCTCACCCGGCCTACAGCAACGTCAAAAACTTATGCCAGACAGAGCGTCGCGCGATGTTTGGCAGATTCGATCCCCAGCTCAATCAGCTCCATAATCTGTATCGCCTGGCTTGCCGGAACCGGATTCTCTCCCGTGCCGTTCAGCGCATCGCGAATAGCGGCATAATACGCCGGATAGTTACCCGGTATCGTCAGCAAGGTCTCTTCGACCAGCTCCTCGCCTTCCACCCGCGTGACGACGCCGTCGCGCATATCATAGCCCCAGTCTTCCTGCGGCAGACGCTCACCGTTTTTCAGCCTGTCTTCCTGCGGATCGAGACCAAACTTCACGTAGCTGCCGCGCGTGCCGTGAATAATGTAACGGGCAGATTCTGCCGCCGCGACCATCGTGCCGTGCAGCACAATTCGCCGCTGCGGGTAACTGAGCACCGCGTGGAAGTAATCGGTCGTCTGCGCACCGGGCCTGAGCTGGGCCAGATCGACCGTCATGCTCACCGGCAGGCCAAAGAGATTGACGGCCTGATCCAGCAGATGCGGGGCTAAATCATACCAGATACCGCTGCCAGGACCGGCCTGCTCGCGCCAGCGGTTTCGTACCTGCGGGCGAAAGCGGTCAAAGTGCGACTCAAAAAAGAGGATCTCCCCTAACGTACCTTCACTGAGAAGCCGTTTTACCGTCAGAAAATCACTGTCCCAGCGGCGGTTATGGAACACCGACAGCAGCCTGCCCAGACTCTTTGCCAGCGCATCCAGCTCGCGAGCCTGTGACAGTGTCACGGTAAAGGGCTTATCGACAACCACATGCTTCCCGGCTTCCAGCGCGGCCTTTGCCAGCGGAAAGTGGGTATCGTTCGGCGTGGGAATGACGATTAAATCAATGTTTGGATCGTTGAAAAGATGTTTTGGCTCGGAGACAACCGGCACAGAAGGCCAGTCTGCATGGACTTTAGCAGCGTCGCTGCTGGATACCACCGCCAGCGCCATCCCCGGCGTCCCGGCAATCAGAGGCGCATGAAACGTTTTGCTCGCGTACCCGTAACCAATAAGCCCAACGCGGATATTATCACTCATAGTGTCATCCTCTTTTAAGTCGTTCTTATTTCACACTGGCTAGTCTGGCATTAGCACGGATTAATAATGTGCCGTATGACGTAAAATAGCAGGTTATACGGATTGTTTTTGTTACATAGTATTAACCTACTGATTTTGTTTAAGGGAACCGTTCCCAAAGCCCTTGCCGTCAGTGAAACGTCGCTGTAACATTTGCGCCCTGTCTTTATGGATAAAGTACAATTACACATCATGACGTCAATTATTAATCGAATCATTGAATTAGCGGGATGGATTGTCCTTGGGGTGTCGGTCATTTTGCTGGGCGTTGCCAGCCATATCGATAACTACCAGCCGCCGGAGCCTGTCACCGTCGCTCAACCTAAGTAACCGGTTACTGCAATAAAGAGTGACATAATATGTCAGTTACTTATTGCCAGCCCTGGTGAACACGGTTAACCTTCTCTTCCAGGCATCGTCTGATACCTGAATTTCAGCAAAGAAAACTCCTAATTTCGTCGCGTTACCTGAGTGGGCTGTTTACGTCTTTATTAATCCGTTTATTATTCGAACGAATTACCTTAACTGGTATTACTCACTTTTATATGGAAACTTATTAATATGACAGTTCAGGACTATTTATTAAAATTTCGCAAGATCAATTCGCTTGAGAGCCTGGAAAAACTGTTTGACCATCTGAACTACACCCTGTCGGATAATCAGGAAATCATTAATATGTATCGCGCCGCTGACCATCGCCGTGCGGAGCTGGTCTCCGGTGGCCGTTTGTTCAACGTCGGCGAAGTGCCAAAGTCCGTGTGGCGTTACGTTTTATAAGAAAGTAGCCATCCGCGCGAAATGTTATATACTCTCCGCCCTGCCAACTGGCTGTACAACATTTCGCGCAGATTATGGGAGAGTTCATGACCGCAACGCCTGGAGAACGCATTGGAGGCTGGTTAATCGCCCCACTGGCATGGCTGCTGGTTGCCTTATTAAGCGCATCACTTGCGCTGTTGCTTTATACCACCGCACTGATTACCCCTCACGCCATTCAGACCCTGTTGTCGCAAAGCGTGCTTAATATTGCTTTGTGGTTTGTGTCGTTCGTTTTCGCGATCGGGATGTGGTACTACACGCTGTGGCTGACCATCGCCTTCTTTAAGCGCCGTAAGAATGTGCCTAAGCACTACATTATCTGGCTGCTGGTTTCGGTCCTGCTGGCGGTGAAGGCGTTTGCTTTTTCGCCCGTTTCAGACGCGCTGGCTGTTCGTCAGCTGCTTTTCCCGTTGCTGGCCGCGGCGCTGCTGGTGCCCTACTTCAAGCGTTCGACGCGGGTGAAAAACACCTTCGTGAACCCGTAATAACCCTACAGATAACCTGTTGTCGCCTGCCTGGGTTTGTCCGATAATAGGCGGCTTTTTTATTTCAGGCTAAATAATGACCGATTACTTACTGCTCTTTGTCGGCACCGTGCTGGTTAACAACTTCGTTCTGGTGAAGTTCCTTGGCCTGTGCCCGTTTATGGGCGTTTCCAAAAAGCTGGAAACGGCAATGGGTATGGGGCTGGCGACGACCTTCGTCATGACGCTGGCGTCCATCTGCGCGTGGTGGATTGATACCTGGATCCTCATCCCGCTGGGGTTAACCTATCTCCGTACGCTGGCCTTTATTCTGGTTATCGCGGTGGTGGTGCAGTTTACCGAAATGGTGGTGCGCAAAACCAGCCCGGCGCTCTATCGCCTGCTGGGCATCTTCCTGCCGCTGATCACCACTAACTGCGCCGTTCTCGGCGTGGCGCTGCTGAACATCAACCTGGGTCATAACTTTATGCAATCGGCGCTGTATGGTTTTTCTGCGGCTGTCGGTTTCTCTTTGGTCATGGTGCTGTTTGCCTCTATTCGCGAGCGCCTGGCAGCAGCGGATATTCCTGCGCCCTTCCGCGGTAACGCGATTGCGCTGGTCACCGCCGGTTTAATGTCTCTGGCCTTTATGGGCTTTAGTGGTCTGGTGAAGTTGTAATGAATGCTATCTGGATTGCCATCGCCTCTATCAGCGTCCTGGGGTTGGTGTTTGGCCTTATCCTGGGTTACGCCTCCCGCCGTTTCGCGGTAGAGGACGATCCCGTTGTTGAGAAAATTGATGAGCTTCTGCCGCAAAGCCAGTGCGGGCAGTGTGGCTACCCGGGCTGCCGCCCTTACGCTGAAGCGGTAGGCATCCAGGGCGAAAAAATTAACCGCTGCGCCCCCGGCGGCGAAGCAGTCATGCTGAAAATTGCCGCCCTGCTTAACGTTGATCCGCAGCCGGTTGATGGCGACGCGGACGTGCAGGAGCCGGTCCGCGCGCTGGCCGTGATCGACGAAGCGAACTGCATCGGCTGTACCAAATGTATTCAGGCCTGCCCGGTCGACGCCATTGTTGGCGCAACGCGCGCCATGCACACCGTGGTGGCGGACCTGTGCACCGGCTGTAACCTCTGCGTAGCCCCCTGCCCGACGCAATGTATCGAGCTGCGCCCGGTTGAAACGACTACCGAAAGCTGGAAATGGGATCTTCAGACCATTCCGGTTCGCAATATTCCTGTGGAACAACATGCTTAAGTTATTTTCTGCTTTCAGAAAAGAGAAGATTTGGGACTTTGACGGCGGTATTCACCCACCGGAGATGAAAACCCAGTCTAATGGCACGCCGCTGCGTCAAATTCCGCTGGCGACCCGTTTCGTCATGCCGCTCAAGCAGCACATTGGCGCTGAGGGTGAGCTGTGCGTGAAAGAAGGCGATACGGTTCTTCGCGGCCAGCCGCTGACCTTTGGTCGCGGACGTATGCTGCCGGTGCACGCCCCCACCTCCGGTAAGGTGGTCGCTATCGCGCCTCATACGGTGGCGCATCCGTCAGCGCTCGCAGAGCTGAGCGTGATTATTGAAGCCGACGGCGAAGACCGCTGGATCGACCGCGATGGCTGGAGTGACTACCGCTCCCGCAGCCGCGAGGCGCTTATCGAACGCATTCATCAGTTCGGCGTTGCTGGCCTGGGTGGCGCAGGCTTCCCGACCGGCGTCAAGCTGCGCGGCGGTGGCGATAACATTCAGACGCTGATTATCAACGCCGCCGAATGCGAACCGTACATCACCGCCGACGATCGTCTGATGCAGGACTGCGCCGCCCAGGTGGTGGAAGGCATCCGCATCCTCGCGCACATTCTGCAGCCGCGAGAAGTGCTGATTGGTATCGAAGACAATAAACCGCAGGCTATATCAATGCTGCGCGCCGTGCTGGCGGGCAGTCACGATATTAGCCTGCGCGTTATCCCGACCAAATACCCCTCTGGCGGTGCTAAACAGCTGACGCAAATTCTCACCGGTAAGCAGGTTCCGCACGGCGGACGCTCTTCAGATATCGGCGTGCTGATGCAGAACGTCGGGACCGCGTACGCCGTGAAGCGCGCGGTGATCGACGGCGAGCCGCTGACCGAGCGCGTGGTAACGCTGACCGGGGAAGCGGTCTCTCGTCCGGGCAACGTCTGGGCGCGTCTGGGTACGCCGGTGCGTCACCTGCTGGAGCAGGCTGAGTTTTGCCCGTCAAGCGACCAGATGGTGATCATGGGCGGCCCGCTGATGGGCTTTACTCTGCCGTGGCTCGATGTGCCGGTAGTCAAAATCACCAACTGCCTGCTCGCCCCTTCCCCGACCGAGATGGGTGAAGAGCAGGAAGAAAAAGGCTGTATTCGCTGCAGCGCCTGTGCCGACGCCTGCCCGGCGGATCTACTTCCGCAGCAGCTGTACTGGTACAGCAAAGGCCAGCTGCACGACAAGGCGACAGCCCATAACCTGGCCGACTGCATCGAATGCGGCGCCTGCGCCTGGGTCTGCCCTAGCAACATTCCTCTGGTGCAGTATTTCCGCCAGGAGAAGGCGGAAATTTATGCCATCTCCATGGAAGAAAAACGCGCGGCGGAAGCCAAAGCACGCTTTGAAGCGCGCCAGGCGCGACTGGAGCGTGAAAAAATCGCCCGTCAGGAGCGCCATAAGCAGGCCGCCGTTCAGCCCGGCGAGAAAGATCAGGATGCGATTAATGCCGCACTGGCCCGCGTTCGCGAGAAAAAAGCGACCGCGGCGCAGCCTGTGGTGATCCCGGTCGGCGAGAAGCCGGACAACAGCGAAGCGATTGCTGCGCGTGAAGCGCGTAAAGCTCAGGCTCGCGCCCGTCAGGCTGAAAAAGCGCAAACGGTCCAGACGGATGCTGAGATCGACCCGCGTAAAGCGGCCGTTGAAGCGGCAATAGCCCGTGCCAAAGCGCGCAAAGCCGGCGAGCAGAACGTGGTGGTTGAGCAGGAAGCGGTCGACCCTCGCAAAGCGGCCGTTGAGGCGGCGATTGCCCGTGCCAAAGCCCGCAAAGCGGCGCAGCAGACGCCAACCGCAGAACCCGACGCGCCGGTCGATCCGCGTAAAGCCGCCGTCGAAGCGGCGATTGCCCGCGCTAAAGCCCGTAAAGCAGCGCAGCAGGATGAGCAACCGCAGGCCGCCAACGATGACCCGCGCAAAGCCGCCGTCGCCGCCGCCATTGCGCGCGTTCAGGCAAAGAAAGCCGCACAGCAAGCAGTTAACGAGGATTAAATGGTTTTCAGAATCGCAAGCTCCCCTTACACCCACAATCAGCGCCAGACATCGCGCATCATGATGCTGGTCTGCCTGGCGGCGCTGCCGGGCATTGCCGTTCAGTGCTGGTTTTTCGGCTGGGGAACCCTGTTCCAGATAATCCTGGGCTGTGCCAGCGCCTTAGCGGCGGAAGCCCTTGTCCTTAAGCTGCGCAAGGCGGCGGTCTCCCGCATTCTGGCCGATAACTCCGCGCTGCTGACCGGGCTGCTGCTGGCGATCAGTATCCCGCCGTTTGCTCCATGGTGGATGGTGGTCCTCGGCACCGTGTTTGCGGTGATCATTGCCAAACAGCTGTATGGTGGACTCGGCCATAACCCGTTTAACCCGGCGATGATTGGCTACGTGGTGCTGCTGATCTCCTTCCCGGTACAGATGACCAGCTGGCTGCCACCGCACGAGATTGCGGCCACGGTTCCGGGCTTCATGGATGCTCTGCACGTGATCTTTACCGGCCATACGGCGCTCGGTGCCGATATGAACGCGCTGCGCATGGGCGTGGACGGGATCAGCCAGGCGACGCCGCTTGATACCTTTAAAACGTCCCTGCATGCCGGGCACAGCGTCGAGCAAATCATGAAATCGGCGATCTACAGCGGCGTGCTGGCGGGAGCCGGCTGGCAGTGGGTCAACCTGGCGTATCTGCTGGGCGGCCTGTTCCTGCTGCAGCAGAAAGCCATCCGCTGGCATATTCCGGTCAGCTTCCTCGTGACGCTGGCGATCTGCGCCACGCTGGGGTGGGTATTCTCTCCTGAATCCCTGGCCAGCCCGCAGCTGCACCTGCTCTCCGGGGCGACCATGCTGGGTGCCTTCTTTATCCTGACGGATCCGGTGACGGCCTCAACGACTAACCGCGGGCGCCTGATCTTCGGCGCGCTGGCAGGCCTGCTGGTCTGGCTCATCCGCAGCTTTGGCGGGTACCCGGACGGCGTGGCTTTTGCCGTCCTGCTTGCCAACATTACCGTTCCGCTCATCGACTATTACACGCGTCCGCGCGTGTACGGTCATCGCTAAGGGTCTCGCCATGTTCAAAACGATGCAAAAACACGGCGTCACGCTGGCTGTCTTCGCCGCGGTCCTGACAGGGCTGACGGCGCTGGTAAATGCGCTGACCAAAACGACCATCGAAGAGCAGGCCTCGAAGCAGCAAAAGGCGCTGTTCGATCAGGTGATCCCGGCGGAATTCTACGATAACGACCTGCAAAAAAGCTGCTTTGTGGTAGACGCGCCGCAGCTTGGGAAAGGCCCGCACCGCCTCTTTATTGCCCGAAAAGGGGATAAACCGGTCGGCGCGGTGATGGAAGCGACGGCGCCTGACGGCTATTCCGGTGCCATTCAGCTCCTCGTGGGCAGTGATTTCTCCGGCACCATACTGGGCACCCGCGTGACGGAACACCATGAAACGCCGGGTCTTGGCGATAAAATTGAAACCCGTCTGAGCGACTGGATTTTGCACTTTGCCGGTAAAGTGATCCATGGTGAAGATGACACCGCGTTTGCGGTGAAGAAAGATGGCGGCGAGTTTGACCAGTTCACCGGGGCGACCATCACCCCACGTGCGGTGGTGAATGCCGTAAAACGAGCCGGGCTGTACGCTGAAACGCTGCCCGCGCAAATCAACAATCTTCCGGCCTGTGAGGAGTAATCATGAGCCAGGTTAAAGAGGTTATTGTCCAGGGGTTGTGGAAGAACAACTCCGCGCTGGTACAGCTTCTGGGGATGTGCCCACTGCTGGCGGTGACATCCACCGCCACCAACGCGCTCGGTCTGGGTCTGGCAACCACGCTGGTATTGACCCTGACCAACCTCTCCATCTCTGCCCTGCGCCGCTGGACGCCGTCGGAAATTCGTATTCCGATTTACGTCATGATCATTGCGTCGGTGGTCAGTATTGTTCAGATGCTGATTAACGCCTACGCGTTCGGTCTGTACCAGTCGCTCGGGATCTTCATTCCCCTTATCGTCACCAACTGTATCGTGGTCGGGCGTGCGGAAGCCTTTGCGGTGAAAAACAGTCCGGCCATGTCGGCGCTGGACGGTTTTTCTATTGGCATGGGTGCCACCTGCGCCATGTTCGTGCTGGGCTCGCTGCGCGAGATCCTCGGCAACGGTACGCTGTTCGACGGCGCTGATGCGCTGCTGGGCGGCTGGGCCAAAGCGCTGCGTATTGAAGTGTTCCACACCGATACGCCATTCCTGCTGGCGATGCTGCCGCCTGGCGCGTTTATTGGTCTTGGCATGATGCTGGCGATAAAATACCTGATTGACGAGAAACGTAAGCGCCGCGCGGCAGAGCGCAGCGTTCTGGAAGGGACACCCGAGAAGGCCTCATGAATAAAGAAAAGCGCATTGCGATCCTGACCCGTCTGCGGGACGAGAACCCGCACCCGACGACGGAGCTGAATTTTACCTCCCCGTTTGAGCTGCTGATCGCCGTGTTGCTCTCTGCACAGGCTACCGACGTGAGCGTCAATAAAGCCACCGCCCTGCTCTATCCGGTCGCCAATACGCCGAAGGCCATGCTGGAGCTGGGCGTGGAAGGCGTGAAGTCCTATATCAAAACCATCGGCCTGTTTAACAGCAAAGCCGAGAACGTCATCAAGACCTGCCGAATTCTGCTGGAGCAGCACGGAGGCGAAGTGCCGGAAGACCGCGCAGCGCTGGAAGCCTTGCCGGGCGTGGGTCGTAAAACCGCGAACGTGGTGCTCAATACCGCGTTTGGCTGGCCCACTATCGCCGTCGATACGCATATCTTTCGCGTGTCTAACCGGACCAACTTCGCGCCGGGGAAAAATGTCGAGCAGGTCGAAGAGAAGCTGCTGAAAGTGGTTCCGGCAGAATTTAAGGTTGATTGCCATCACTGGCTGATTCTGCACGGTCGTTACACATGTATTGCCCGTAAGCCTCGCTGCGGCTCCTGCATTATTGAAGATCTCTGCGAATACAAAGAAAAAGTGTACCCCTGAGGCATCTCAATCCCCTGGCTAAAGAAGGGCTTTCAAACGCTCTTCTTTTGACCGTTATTTGTCCGCCTTTCGTTTCGCCTTACCTGTCACTTATTCGGCTCTTTAACGCTGAAACAGGTTAATACTTTTTTCATAGCCGAAAATTTCTATACATCTGTGATCGCGATCACCCTGATAACTTCATGTTGTATTTTTGTTGTCAAAATCGACCTAAACCCTTTATCTGACAAGACACCCCTCTTTCTTTGCCGACGATAAGACCAGCTATTTTTCAGAATATGGGCTATATCACTGCCACAAGCGGCAAATAGCAGAACATATCGCCAGCAGCCCGTACTGACCGGTGATTACCAGTCGAAAAAACTACCTTTACTCAGCGTATGAAATTTAACGCTGAATAACATTTGCATGAACCGACGATTATACCATTCAGGATATATGTAACAGATTATTACAAACGTATTGCCAGATGGGGCAGGATAGTGAACATTACCCGCCGTTTCTCCTCCCAATATAACTATAAGGCGTATGGGCTACGGCCATCACGCTATGAACACCCCCGTTAATATGGGATGTAAAAAAAGAGGTATATGTGTCGACTGCAAACAATAAACCAACAGATGAAAGCGTGAGTCTGAACGCTTTTAAACAACCTAAAGCGTTCTATCTCATCTTCTCTATTGAGTTATGGGAGCGTTTTGGTTACTACGGCCTGCAAGGGATCATGGCGGTTTACCTGGTGAAACAGCTGGGTATGTCCGAAGCCGATTCCATCACGCTGTTCTCCTCCTTCAGTGCTCTGGTGTACGGTCTGGTCGCTATCGGCGGCTGGCTGGGCGATAAAGTCCTCGGAACTAAACGTGTCATTATGCTGGGCGCCATTGTTCTGGCGATTGGCTATGGACTGGTAGCATGGTCAGGGCATGATGCCGCTGTCGTGTATATGGGCATGGCCACGATCGCCGTGGGTAACGGTCTGTTCAAAGCGAACCCGTCTTCCCTGCTCTCTACCTGCTACAGCAAAGATGACCCGCGTCTGGACGGTGCATTTACCATGTACTACATGTCCATCAACATCGGTTCGTTCTTCTCGATGCTGGCAACCCCATGGCTCGCAGCAAAATTCGGCTGGAGCGTGGCGTTTGCACTGAGCTTCGTCGGTATGCTGATCACCGTGGTGAACTTCCTGTTCTGCCGCAGCTGGGTTAAAAACTACGGTTCAAAACCAGACTTCGAGCCTGTGCATATGGGCAAACTGCTGGCGACCATCGTAGGCGTTGTGGTCCTGGCGGCCATCGCTACCTGGCTGCTGCACAACCAGGGTATCGCACGTGCCGTTCTGGGCGTTGTGGCGCTGGGTATCGTGGTTATCTTCGCGAAAGAAGCATTCGCTATGCAGGGTGCTGCCCGTCGTAAGATGATCGTGGCCTTCATTCTGATGCTGGAAGCGATTATCTTCTTCGTACTGTACAGCCAGATGCCAACCTCTCTGAACTTCTTCGCCATTCGTAACGTCGAGCACTCTATTCTGGGCATCGCGTTCGAACCGGAGCAGTATCAGGCACTGAACCCGTTCTGGATCATGATTGGTAGCCCGATTCTGGCCGCGATCTATAACAAGATGGGCGACCGTCTGCCAATGCCGCACAAGTTTGCTATCGGTATGGTGCTGTGCTCCGGCGCGTTCCTGGTGCTGCCGCTGGGTACCAAATTTGCTACCGACGCGGGTATCGTATCCGTTAACTGGCTGATCCTGAGCTACGCGCTGCAGTCTATCGGCGAACTGATGATCTCTGGTCTGGGTCTGGCAATGGTTGCACAGCTGGTTCCGCAGCGTCTGATGGGCTTCATTATGGGTAGCTGGTTCCTGACCACTGCCGGTGCAGCAATTATCGCCGGTAAGATTGCGAACCTGATGGCCGTGCCGGAAAACGTCACTGACCCACTGGTTTCCCTGAACGTCTACGGTACCGTGTTCATGCAGATTGGTATCGCGACTGCCGTTATTGCCGCTCTGATGCTGCTGACCGCACCGAAACTGAATCGCATGACTCAGGACGACGACAAGACCGCTAAGGCGACCAAAACCGCTACTGCGTGAAATCCGTGAGAAACGACTGACCAGAAGCCGCTAATTGATTAGCGGCTTTTTTTTTATCCGTTTGCGCACTAACATAGCTGAAACCTCAGCGAAAAGGAGTTACCGATGAAACTGTTCTACAAACCGGGCGCGTGCTCTCTTGCTTCCCATATCACCCTGCGCGAGAGCGGCAAAGATTTCACGCTGGATGGCGTTGATCTGATGAAAAAACGTCTGGAAAACGGCGATGACTTTCTTGCTATTAACCCGAAAGGACAGGTTCCGGCGCTCCTGCTGGATGACGGTACCCTGCTGACCGAAGGCGTGGCGATTATGCAGTTCCTGGCCGATAGCGTGCCCGATCGCCAGCTGCTGGCCCCGGTCAGTACGATTTCTCGCTATAAGACGCTGGAATGGCTGAACTACATTGCCACCGAGCTGCACAAAGGCTTTACGCCGCTGTTCCGCCCGGATACGCCGGAAGAGTTTAAGCCGACCCTGCGCGCCCTGCTGGAGAAAAAGCTGCAGTACGTTAACGAATCGCTGAAAGACGAACAGTGGATCGGCGGCTCACGCTTCACGATCGCTGATGCGTACCTGTTCACCGTGCTGCGCTGGGCACGTGCGGTTAAGCTGAATCTGGAAGGGTTAGACCACATTGCATCATATATGAAACGCGTGGCTGAACGTCCTGCGGTGGCTGCGGCGCTGAAAGCGGAAGGTCTTAACTAATATCGCCCGGCGGCGCTGCGCTGGCACGGGCCTACGGGTTTTGTAGGCCGGGTAAGCGCAGCGCCACCCGGCATCGTTTAAAGCTGGGTTGCGCTGAAATAGTGCTCCGGCTTCGCGATACGATCCTGTGCCGCGACCACCTGCAGTTCATATTCCTGCATCTCTTTCGTCGCAATCATAATTTCGTACACCGCTGCCGTAACGTGCTCCAGCGCGTCCCTCACCGTTGCACCCTGAAGCAATTTCACCAGCAGCAGCCCGCTGGTCACATCGCCCACGCCCACCGGCTGACGCGTGCCAAAATCCACCAGCGGGCGGCTGATATGCCAGGCATCCTCTTTCGTCACCAGCAGCATCTCAAAGCGATCCTGGCTTAGCCCTGCGCGCGCGAGGTGTTTTACCAGCACAACCTCAGGCCCCTGCGCGATCAGCTCGCGTGACGCGCTTACGGCCTCTTCTACGCTGTTAACCGGATGCTCGCAGAGAATTTCCAGTTCGACCAGGTTTGGCGCAATGATATCGCTGGCGGGCAGCGCATGGCGAACGTGGAATTCTGCCACGCCTGGCGCCACGATACAGCCTTTCTCCGGATGGCCCATGACGGGGTCGCAGAAGTATTTTGCCGACGGGTTGGCAGCCTTTACCTGACGCACGATGCCGAGGATATGTTCCCCCTGCTCCGCTGAACCAAGATAACCGCTCAATACGGCGTCACAGCGCTTGAGCTGGTCGATATCCGCAATGCCCTGCACCACCTCGGTGAGGTGCGAAGGCGGCATCACGCAGCCGGCCCATTTGCCATACTGCGTGTGGTTAGAGAACTGAACGGTATTGAGGGGCCAGACGTTGACGCCGAGGCGGCGCATCGGGAATTCCGCAGCGCTGTTGCCAGCATGTCCAAAAACAACGTGGGACTGAATGGCGAGGATGTTCTTCATTTTATGCTTACCAAACCCTGAAAAAACAAAAGGGGCGTGGTTTCCCACGCCCCTCGAGACTGTTAATTATTTCCAGCAGACAAGGCAGTAGTTTTTCTTACCGCGACGCAGCAGGGTGTAGCGGCCATACAGACGGTCGCCATCAACAAAGGTGTATTCCGGGTCAGCCTGCTTTTCACCGTTGATGGTGATCGCGTTTGAGGCGATGGTTTTACGCGCCTGACCGCGGGAAGGCTGCAGCTCAGAATCCACCAGAGCCTGCATCAGGTCAGCCCCTTTCTCCATCTCAACCATTGGCACGCCGTCCTGCGCCAGCTGTTCGAAGTCCGCTTCGCTCAGATCGCTCAGGGTACCGTTGAACAGGCTTGCAGTAATGCGTTTTGCCGCGGCCAGACCTTCTTCACCGTGAACCAGTTTGGTCACTTCATCTGCCAGCACGTACTGCGCGCGTGGCGCTTTACCGCTGTTCTTGTCTTCTTCTTCCAGCGCATTGATGTCTTCAATATCCATAAAGGTGAAGAACTTCAGGAAGCGATAAACATCGGCATCCGCCGTGTTGATCCAGAACTGGTAGAATTTGTACGGGCTGGTTTTCTTCGGATCGAGCCATACCGCGCCGCCTTCGGTTTTACCAAATTTGGTACCGTCAGCTTTGGTAATCAGCGGAACGGTCAGACCAAAGACCTGATTCTGGTGCAGGCGACGGGTCAGGTCGATACCGGAGGTGATATTACCCCACTGGTCAGAACCGCCAATCTGCAGGGAAACACCGTGCAGTTTGTTCAGGCAGGCAAAGTCATACCCCTGCAGCAGGTTGTAGGAGAACTCGGTAAAGGAGATACCCTGGTCGTCACGGTTCAGACGCTGCTTCACGGCCTCTTTGTTAATCATCTGGTTAACAGAGAAGTGCTTGCCGATGTCGCGCAGGAAGGTCAGCACGTTCATGCTGCCAAACCAGTCGTAGTTGTTCGCGGCAATCGCGGCGTTATCGCCACAGTTGAAGTCGAGGAACGGTGCAACCTGTTTGCGGATCTTATCGACCCACTCCTGCACGGTATCTTCGGTGTTCAGTTTACGCTCAGCGGCTTTGAAGCTTGGGTCACCAATCAGACCGGTCGCGCCGCCCACCAGGGCAACAGGCTTATGGCCCGCCATCTGGAAGCGTTTCAGGCATAACAATGGAACAAGATGCCCCAAATGCAAGCTGTCAGCGGTGGGATCGAAGCCGCAATAGAGCGCGATCGGGCCTTGCGCCAGTCGCTCTGCTAACGCTTCCTCGTCCGTCACCTGGGCCACGAGGCCCCGCTCTTGCAATTGTTTAATCAAGTTACTGCTTGCCATCAAATTCTCCATGTATAAACGACTGCACCTTTGCCGGTACACGACTTTTCGCCTGATGCGAAAGGACCATAGAATAAAGCGCAAGCGCGGTGTGCGCTAGCGCTTAAATCAACAAATTTCGGGGATTACGGCGCCAGTCTGTCGATTTTCCAGCCGCCATTCTCGCGCTGGTATAAAAAGCGGTCGTGCAGGCGATGTTCGCCCCCCTGCCAGAATTCGATTTGCTCAATCGGGATGCGGAAACCACCCCAGAAGCTCGGCAGCGGGATTTCACCCTGCTGGAACTTCTGCTTCAGCTCGAGGAATTTACTTTCCAGCACGCCGCGGGCGGAAATGCGGCTGGACTGTTTTGATACCCAGGCGCCAATCTGGCTGTCACGCGGACGACTGTGGAAATACTTCACCACTTCCAGCGTCGAGAGACGTTCCGCTTTGCCGGTCACCATGACCTGACGTTCCAGCATGTGCCACGGGAACAGCAGGCTGATACGCGGATTGTTTTCCAGATGGTGCGCTTTGCGGCTGCCAAGGTTGGTATAGAACACCAGCCCTTTCTCGTCATAATGCTTGAGCAATACGATACGCTGATACGGTTGACCGTTTTCATCTACCGTTGCGACAACCATCGCCGTTGGGTCGGCAAGTTTCGCTTCGCAGGCCTGTTTTAGCCAGCGTTCAAAAAGCACAAGGGGTTCAGCGGGAAGATCCTGGCGACGCAGGCCGCCTTTGGTGTATTCACGGCGCAGATGCGCAATTTGCTGCAGTTCGTCGTTATCTGACATGGCGTTAGCTGACATTGAGAGTGGGTGGCGCTATTGTGCGCCGCCCCTGTAAAAATCTCAACGCTTCGGATTTTCGAGCTGGCAATTGTTCAGCACAATACGGTCGCGTTTGTAGACCGTGGCGCTGTCGCCTTTCGACCAGAAGACATAGATACCGTCGGTGTAGCGTGCGCCCGAGGCCGAAATGCCCTGCTTCAGCGTCAGCAATTTATTGTCGTAAACAAAACTGGCTTCCTGGCGCGGATTGTTCAGCTTCACGGTCAGCGGTTTTTCGTCGCAGCGATACTCCAGGGTATCGGTCTGCATGCGCTCAACGAGCTGGTTGTAGACGCTGCATCCTGACAGCAGCAAAGGGGCGGCAATAAGAAGAAGTTTTTTCATGGGCATATTCCGAAGACTATCCTGGTCCTGGAGGGCATGGCTGCCCCCCTGTTTCGTTCCATTCTAACGACGACGCGCCGCGCTGAATTTCAGTTAACTCTGATTATGACGCGGATTTGCCGGGAAAATCGCCCCTAGCACGCTCGCCTCGCGCGCGCCGGTGACCGACGGTAAATTGCCCGGCAGCCCGGCAACGGTGCGCCAGGCAAGCCAGGCAAAGGCCAGCGCCTCCATATCATCCCCGCTGATGCCGGCCTCATCGGTCGTCGACACTTCGGTACCCGGCAGCAGCCCGGCAAGACGCGCCATCACCAGCGGGTTACGGCTTCCCCCGCCGCACACCAGCAGGCGTTCACATCCGCCGCTAAGCAGCACCTGTTCAGAAATCGACACGGCCGTAAGCTCGGCAAGCGTCGCCTGAACATCCTGCGGCGCGAGCGCCGGGAATGACGCCAGCTGGCGCTCAAGCCAGCCAAAGTTGAAGTATTCACGCCCCGTGCTTTTCGGTGCCGGTAAGGCAAAATAAGGATCGCTCAGCATGGACTGCAGCAGCGGGAGAATCACCTTACCCTCACTCGCCCACTCCGCGTTTTTATCATACGGTTGACCGCACTGACGCCAGATCCAGGCATCCATTAACATATTGCCCGGGCCGGTATCGTGGCCGCGGACCGGCTGCCCCGGAATAAGCATCGACAGATTGGCGATCCCACCAATGTTGAGCACCATACGCCGTTCTGAAGGGTGCGCCAGCAGCGCCTGATGAAACGCGGGCACCAGCGGTGCGCCCTGTCCGCCAAGAGCAATATCGCGACGACGGAAATCGCCGACCACCGTGACGCCCGTTTTCGCCACAATCTGGTTGTTATCGCCGATTTGCAGGGTGTGCGGGGCATCGCCGATGGGTTCATGCCAGACCGTTTGTCCGTGACACCCGATGGCCACCACATCCTGCGGACGAAGATGTTCTTTTTGCATCAAAGCCTGCACCGCATCTGCAAACAGCGCCCCCAGGCGGACATCCAGCTGTCCAAGCTGCGAAAGGGTCAGCTGCTGCCCCTGACAGATACTGAGAATATCCTCTTTCAGTGAAAGGGGGATTGGCCAGGTCAGGCTCGCCTGCTGCGCCACCATGTTCTCATCAATGGCTGCCAGAACGACATCTACCCCATCCAGACTGGTGCCTGACATCACACCAATGTAGCGACCCGATTTCATGCGCTTTCCTTACGTTGCGTGGGCTAAGGATATCCACTCAACCATAAACGGCGTCGCTTTGCCATCCGGCAATAATATTTTTTAACAATGTCAGACGGGTAGCGCGGGCGGATCCTGTTTATGTCTCGTTAAGTCAAATTCAAGTACAATTTTCCTATTGTTAGTGCAAAGATATGAACGATGGCCCCTTATGCCATATAATTTAGCCATAACGGATGCCCCCCATCGGGCGTTTTTGGTGAACAGGAGATTCAAATGATTTTACGTGTACTGGGCGTTTCGCTGATTGGTTTAACTCTGGCTGGCTGTGTGAATGACAGTTCACTTTCTGGCGACGTGTATAGCGCTTCTGAAGCGAAACAGGTTCAGAACGTGACTTACGGTACCGTTGTTAACGCACGCCCTGTACAGATTCAGGGTGGTGATGAAAACAACGTGATGGGCGCCATCGGCGGTGCCGTTCTGGGTGGTTTCCTGGGTAATACCGTCGGCGGCGGTACGGGCCGTTCTCTGGCAACAGCCGCAGGCGCAGTGGCCGGTGGTGTAGCAGGCCAGGGTGTTCAGGGTGCGATGAACAAAACTCAGGGCGTCGAGCTGGAAATTCGTAAAGACGACGGCAGCACCATTATGGTTGTTCAGAAACAAGGCAGCACACGCTTCTCCGCAGGTCAGCGCGTTGTGCTGGCAAGCAACGGAAGCCAGGTGACCGTTTCTCCACGTTAATTAAAAATGGATGTGGCCATTGGGCCACATCCATTTACAATATACATCACTTATACGAATATTTTTACAAAATATATTCGCCCCACAAATATTTAATCTCATCGTATATTGTCTCCGCGCAAAGTATTTATTGCATTACTTGCTTAGACTCTTCGCAATTACCTCTTCATAATTTATTTCTCATTTTGTAAAAACTTATATGCTTGCGAATAGTCGTTGTCTAAAAGGTCGTTATATCTCGTTCTGTTTCGGTTGCCTTGTCGTCATCGGAATATTACAAGCTCTCTTTTCAAAAGTGGTTGAATGGGTTCCCTCCTTCTCGCCTCTTTTGTTCCCTACGCTCACCATTTTTTTACTCGTGTTTCACCTGTTTATTGCCTGCTTTATGGCAATGAAATACTGGTGTGATAAGCGGCGGCTCTATCTGGTTGCGATCGCCTTTGCCTTTGCCGGTTCGGCATTGTTGATGGTCGGAACGCTGTCCAGCTTTCCAGCATGGCTGAACCTCTATCAGTTCAACGTCGTGAACTACAACGATGCGATGATCTACTTTATGTTCCGCCACTTTTTAATGGCGGTGTTGTTCATCGTTGCGGCAATACTCTATCCTACGCGCGATTACCCTTTTTCACGGTTGGCGCATATCTCAATTGTGAGCGGGGCGTTTCTCTTTACCGCCTGCGTTGTGGGACTGGCCTGGATATATTCCAGTCACTCGCCCTTGTTATCCATTGACCTGGTTGATAACGAAACCCGTCAGTTTATGGTGCTCTGGAGCCAATGCATAAATATTTCTTTAATTGTCTTCTGGGTGGTTTCATTAGTAACGCTGATGTTTGTCACGCGCGTGCGCAATTTATTCTGGGTAGGCGGAAATTTCCTGTGCGTTTGCTATATCGTCACGCTCGCCATGCTGTTAGTAGGCGGACATGCTGAAGATATATCGTGGTATCGCGCCCGGCTATTTGAAACCGTCGCTACGCTGATGATTATTTTTGTACTGCTCTACGACGTCTTCATGCTGTACCGTGATTCCCATTTAAAATATCAGCAGTCATATCAAAATTCGATTCGCGATCCGCTTACGCGCCTGTATAACCGCAGCTATTTTTATGAATCGTTAAACCAGGCGCTGGACATGGCGAAACCCAGCCGCCCAGTTTCGGTTATCGTCAGCGATCTCGACCGCTTCAAGCGTATCAACGATAACTATGGCCACCTTCAGGGAGACAAAGTCTTACAGTTTGTCGCCAATCTGCTGATGGATTCCGTACGCCCGCAGGACATCGCGGCTCGAATCGGCGGTGGGGAGTTTGTGCTGATGCTGGCCAACACCTCTTCAGATGCAGCCCACCAGGTGGCGGAACGTATTCGGTTGAAGCTAAGCAGCTTTGATAAAACCAGCAGCGGAGGGCAGCTACCTGAGCCGATTACCATCAGCATGGGAGTATTTACGGCGACGTCATCGTCCGTGACCGCAGAAGCGTGCGTGGAGAGTGCCGACAAGGCGATGTATGAAGCGAAGGAGACAGGCCGTAATCGAGTGGTGGTCTTTAAGTAATAAAAGGCCTTGCTGCTGCAAGGCCTTAGTGTTTATCAGTCGCGAGACTGTAGCTCATGGATGTTTTGCTCAAGGCGAGCAATGAGGCTAATGAGCATTTCCAGCTCCGCCGGTGAAACGCCTGAAAGGATTTCACCGCGCGTTTTGGTAATCACAGCTTCCATTTCAGTAATGATAGGCGCCGCTTTCTCAGTGAGTTTTATCCGCTTGGCGCGACGATCGCTGGCGCAGGTTTGTCGGGAGATCAGCCCCTTCTCTTCCAGCTGGTCAAGCGTGCGCACCAGTGACGGTTGCTCAATGCCTATCGCTTTTGCCAGTTGAATTTGCGACTGGTCGGGCGGCAGCTGATGAATGTTGTGCAGCGTGACCCAATGCGTCTGCGTCAATTCCAGAGGTTTCAGGCGATGGTCAATCAGAGCACGCCAGACGCGTACCAACCTTGCCAGATCAGAACCTAATGGCGATTCCAATTTCATCTCCTTATAATTAGCTTGCTAAGTTATTATACTGATTTTAGAATAGTGTGCAGCATTTGTAATGGCAAAACAAATGCAATACTGCATTCATCTAACTCAAAAGTATGACTTACACTGAATTGTGATGCTTCTTCATACTCAGACAAGCCAACACGGCATTCTGTTCACTGCAAAGGATCTCTGCTCGTGACCTTTTTTCATCGCTCAGAGGGTTTACCCCTCCAGGACCTGATCTTCGGTGCGTCAGTCTACTTTCCCCCTCTGTTTAAGGCCGTGCTGGTGGGCTTTATTCTTTGGCTCATCGCGCATCGCCTGCTTCGCGACTGGATGTACTCCGGCGAAATCTGGCATCCCATGCTGATGGATCTCTCCCTGTTTGCCCTCTCCGTGTGCCTGGGCCTTGCTGTTCTGATCGTGTGGTGACTATGCCCCTGAAAACGCTGAAGTACTTTTCCACCCTGTTTGTCCTGGTCCTTGCGCTGGTCGCCGGATGGTGGCTCTGGAATTATTACATGCAGTCGCCCTGGACGCGTGACGGTAAGATTCGCGCTGAGCAGGTCAGCATTACCCCGCAGGTATCGGGAAGCATTACGTCGCTGCTGGTTAAGGATAACCAGTACGTTAAAAAGGGAGAGGTTTTATTCCGAATCGACGACACGCCGTACCATATCGCGATTCTGAATGCCCAGGCGCAGCTGGCAAAAGCCCAGTCTGATCTGGCAAAGGCCAACAACGAGGCCAACCGCCGCCGTCACCTGTCGCAAAACTACATCTCCGCGGAAGATTTAGATACCGCCAACCTCAACGTTAAGGCGATGCAGGCGAGCGTCAACGTGGCTGAGGCGACGCTGAAGCAGGCGCAGTGGGAGCTGACCCAAACCGTGATTACCGCCCCTGTCGATGGATGGGTGACCAACCTTTCCGCCCGCGTGGGTAACTATGCCACCACGGGACAGCCCGTTTTCGCCCTGGTCGACAGCCACTCCTTCTACGTAGTGGGCTACTTCGAAGAGACCAAGCTTCGACATATTCGCGAGGGATCGCCAGCAGCGATTACGCTGTACAGCGGCTCGCAAAGGTTACAGGGTCACGTCTCCAGCATTGGTCGCGCCATTTACGATCAAAGCGTTGAAACAGATTCCGGCCTGGTGCCGGATATCAAGCCGAACGTCCCCTGGGTGCGTCTCGCTCAACGCGTGCCTGTTCGCGTGGAGTTTGACCATTTACCGCAGGGCATCACGCTGGTATCCGGCACCACCTGCACTGTCTCCATCGGAACCCCTTAATGAAGCTGCAGGCGCTCTCCTGGCAAAACTCGCCGTGGATGAAAGCGACGCGTCCTCAGTGGCGCTACGCGCTGCGTAACGGCATTGCCATGTGTCTGGCGCTGACCGTCGCCTATTACCTGAACCTGGATGAGCCGTACTGGGCGATGACCTCTGCCGCAGTGGTGAGTTTTCCCACCGTTGGTGGGGTGATCAGTAAAAGCCTTGGGCGTATCGCCGGCAGCCTGCTGGGTGCCACGGCGGCGTTAATTATCGCCGGCCACACGCTGAACGACCCATGGCTGTTCCTCCTGAGCATGGCGGCATGGCTGGGATGCTGTACCTGGGCCTGCGCCCATTTCACCAACAACGTCGCCTACGCTTTCCAGCTGGCGGGCTATACCGCCGCCATTATTGCCTTCCCGGTGGTGAATGTGCTCGATACCACCGAGCTGTGGGATATTGCACAGGCGCGCGTCTGCGAAGTGATTGTCGGGATCCTCTGCGGCGGATTTATGATGATGATCCTCCCCAGCACTTCCGACGGCACCGCACTCATCACCGCCCTTAAAACCATGCACACCCGGTTGCTTGAACACGCGAGCCTGCTGTGGCAACCGGATACCAGCGATGAGATCCGTCTCGCCCATGAAAAGGTGATAGGACAGATCCTGACAATGAATCTGCTGCGTATTCAGGCGTTCTGGAGCCACTACCGCTTTCGCCGTCAGAACACCCTGCTTAATTATTTACTGCACCAGCAGCTGCGCATGACCAGCGCCATCTCCAGCCTGCGCCGGATGCTGCTCAACTGGCCGACGCCGCCGGAAAACACGCGCGCGGTGATAGAAACGCTGCTCGTGGCCCTTGCGCGCCCGGATGCAGACATCTACACGGTCGCGCGAATAATCGCCCCGCTCGCCCCCGTGGATGAATATGATTATCGCCATCGCGCCTTCTGGCAGCGGTTGAATTACTTTTGCCGCCTCTACCTGCGCAGCAGCCGCTGGATTAACGCGGTTGAGAACGCCACGCCGGTTACGGAGTTCAACGTTCCCGGGAGCCCGGCTCTCGCCCGCCATACTGACTACCTGGAGGCGCTGTGGAGCGGTTTTCGCACCTTTTGCGCGCTGATGCTGGTGGGCGCGTGGAGTATCACCACGCAGTGGGAGTCCGGTACGGCGGCCCTGACGCTCGCCGCCATCAGCTGCGTGCTTTACTCCGTCGCGGCCTCGCCGTTTAACTCGCTGACGCTCCTGCTGCGCACCCTGGTGCTGCTGTCGCTGTTCAGTTTCGTGGTGAAGTTTGGCCTGATGGTGCAGATAAGCGATCTCTGGCAGTTCCTGCTGTTCCTCTTTCCGCTGTTGACCACCATGCAGCTACTCAAGCTGCAGATGCCGAAGCTGGCGGGACTGTGGGGACAGCTGATTGTCTTTATGGGCTCGTTTATCTCCGTGACGAATCCACCGGTGTACGATTACGCCGATTTTCTCAATGACAACCTGGCAAAGATCCTTGGCGTGGGGCTGGCGTGGCTGGCCTTCGCGGTGCTGCGTCCCGGCTCCGATGCCCGCAAAAGCCGCAGGCATATCCGGGAGTTACGCCGGGGGTTTGTCGACCAGCTCAGCCGCAAGCCGCATCTTCGTGAGAGTGAGTATGAATCGCTGGTTTATCATCACGTCAGCCAGCTCAATAACAGCCAGGACGCGCTTTCCCGGCGCTGGCTGCTGCGCTGGGGCGTGGTGCTGCTGAACTGCTCGCACGTGGTCTGGCAGCTTCGCGGGTGGGAAACGCGTTCCGACCCGCTGTCGCAGGTGCGTGACGTTTGCATCTCCCTGCTGCGTGATGTCATGAGCGAACGCGGGGTCCAGCAGCGGCCGCTGGAAGCCACGCTGAATGAACTGCAGCGGATCTGCGATACGCTTGCACGACATCATCTCCCCGCCGCCCGCGATTTGGCCTCGATAATCTGGCGGCTGCACTGCTCGCTGTCGCAGCTGGAACAGGCACCACCGCCGGGTACGATTGGAGATCAGATCACGCCGCAGGCATAACGCGCCCCGCCGCCGCCAAGCGGTTTAGGCTGATCGGACATATTGTCGCCGCCGACATGGATCATCAGCGCTTTGCCTTTCACCTCATCCAGCTTTTTCAGCCGCGGCGCGACAACGGGATCGGTGGCTTTACCGTCGTTATTGACCACCAGCACGGGCAGATCGCCCAGATGTCCCATGCCTTCCGGGCCCTCATGCTTGCCGGAGTGCTGCGGGTCAAGGTGACCGCCTGCCGCTTCCGCAGCCGACGGTTTCCCCTCTTTTAACGCGGGCTGACAGCTTCCTTTAGCGTGAACATGAAAACCATGCTCACCGGGAGGGAGTGCTTTGAGGTTGGGAGCGAACTCCAGTCCTTTATCGGTTTCCGTGATTTTCACTGTTCCGATGGACTGACCTACCCCCTGAGAGGTGACGAGATTCATTTCCACTTCGTCGCTGGCTGCCTGCGCCCCTGCGCAAACAACCAGCGCGACCATTGCCAGAGCAAAACGCTTCATATGACCTCCGCTGGTTATTTTTTGCCCCTTAAGTGTATACCAGGGGCAAAGATTTCACCGGAAAGTCATCTTCTGGCGGTTTATGGCACGTCGTAACCCAGCGCAGCCTTGCGGATGCGGAACCACTGCTGGCGGGTCATCTGCAGCTCTTCAGCGGCCAGTGCAGAACGCACGCGTTCAATTTTGCCAGAACCAATAATCGGCAGCGGTTTTGACGGCAGACGCAGGATCCAGGCGTAAACCACCTGTTCGATGCTCTCCGCGTTCAGCTCGCGGGCGATGGTGTCCAGCTCGTTACGCAGCGGCTGGAATTCATCATCATTGAACAGGCGTCCGCCTCCCAGGCATGACCAGGCCATCGGGCGAATGCGCAGTTGCTGCAGCTGGTCGAGAGTCCCGTCCAGCAGCAGCGGCTGATGTACCGGGGAGATCTCCACCTGGTTGGTAGCGAGGGTAAACGGCAGACGAGACTGAAGCAGCGCAAACTGCGCCGGGGTAAAGTTGGAAACGCCAAAGTGACGCACTTTGCCGCTCTGATGCAGGTTCAGGAAGGCTTCTGCCACCTCATCGGCATCCATGAGCGGGTCCGGACGATGGATTAACAGCAGGTCGATACGGTCGGTCGCCAGGTTGACCAGAGACTGCTCAGCGCTCCTGATGATATGCGCGCTGTCGGTGATGTAATGCCCAAGGGCGTGTTCCGGTTTTGCCGTGGTGGCAATCCCGCACTTCGTGACGATCTCCATGCGGTCGCGGAGTGCCGGAACCAGCTTGAGCGCCTCGCCGAATGCGGCTTCACACTGATAGCCACCGTAAATATCCGCATGGTCGACCGTGGTAACGCCCAGATCGATATGCTCTTCAATAAAGCTCGCCAGCTGGAGGGGGGACATATTCCAGTCCATCAGGCGCCAGTAGCCCATCACAAAACGGGAGAATTCTGGCCCCTGGGGGGCAAGGGTAATTCGCTGAACCATAACATTTTCCTCAAGGACGTGATGTCATGAGTATACGCAATTACCGTGTTAAAAAAGTGAAGGTTGCTGGGGTTCTTCGGTCTCACCGGCTTTGTTTGCGCGTATTTTGCGCAGAAGACGCTGACGGCAGAGGCGTAACACCTCCTGCTTTTGCGTGTCGCTAAAGTTTTGCCAGTTAAAACGCTCATCGCGGGTACGCATGCACCCGCGGCAATATCCGCGTTCATCCACCTGACAAATCCCCCGGCACGGGCTCTGGATGGGGAAAAACTCCAGCTGCTCTGCCACACTCACCTCCGGATAACCACTCTCACCTACAGTGAAGACGCTAAACGCGCCACGTGCAAGGCCCATACCACAGATTTGTGGCATTAAGGTTTCACTAATCTTCCTTCTTTATACTCGGCCCATCATGACAATGACAGGTTTACCGATCGATGTGGTTAATCAAAAAGTTACAATGTAACGACATTAAATTTACTCTGGGCTGTGCACTCTTTTTTACGTTGATTAATGGGCTGTTTATCCAGCGCAGCTGGGCCATTATTGCCCCTGCGCACCTGCACGACATCCTCTTTGCCGCGTCCGTACCGCTGGTGCTGTTTTGCGGCTGGGTGATTGTCTTTAGCCTGCTGAATATCCCCTATATCCGTAAGCCGCTGCTGATCGTCTTAACGGTCGGATGCGCCGCGGCCACCTACTTTATGTACACCTACGGCGCGGTGATCGATCAGAACATGATTGTGAACGTGTTCGAAACCAACTCTCAGGAAGCGACAGCCCTGGTGACCCCGCAGATGATTCTGTGGATTGTTATCGCAGGCCTCGTTCCCTCCGTGGTGCTGGCGTTGACCCGCATTCGTACCGGGAAATGGTGGTATGCCCTGCTGACGCGCGTCGCCGCGATGCTCGGTGCCCTGCTGGTGATTATCCTGATTGCGGCGCTGTTTTATAAAGATTACGCGTCGCTGTTTCGCAACAACAAAAGCATCGTCAAAATGGTGACCCCGGCCAACTATGTCAGCGCCGTGGTGAAGTACAGCAAAATGCGCTGGTTTGCCGGCGATCAAACGCTGGTGCGGATTGGCGAAGATGCCCATAAAGGACCGTTGATTTCCGGCCAGCAAAAGAAAACCGTTCTGGTGCTGGTCGTTGGGGAAGCCTCTCGCGCGGCGAACTACTCCCTGAATGGTTACGATCGTGAAACGAACCCGGAGCTGAAAAAGCAGGATGTGATTAACTTCCCGCAGGCCTCCTCATGCGGCACTGAAACCGCCGTTTCCGTTCCGTGCATGTTCTCGGGCATGACGCGCAGCAAATACGATGCCGACCTGGCTCACCATCAGGAAGGCCTGCTCGATGTGCTCAAGCATGCGGGGATCAACCTGCTCTGGCGCGACAACGACGGCGGCTGTAAAGGCGCCTGCGATCGCGTACCGCATACCGATATGACGCAGTGGAATCTGGATCAGTTCTGCAAAGACAAATCCTGTATTGATGATGTGAATTTCTACCGTCTGGACAACGTGCTGGATGGTCTGAAGCAGGACACGGTGCTGGTTATCCACCTGATGGGGAGCCACGGTCCGGCATACTATCGCCGTTACCCGGACACTTTCCGTAAATTTACCCCAACCTGCGACACCAATGAAATTCAGGATTGCGACCATCAGGCGCTGATGAATACCTATGACAACACCATCCTGTATACCGACAGCATGGTCAGCAAAACCATTGATGCCCTAAAAGCGCGCAAGGCAAGCATGAACACCGCCCTGATTTATCTCTCGGATCACGGTGAGTCACTGGGTGAAAGCGGCATTTATCTGCACGGTACGCCGTACATGCTGGCGCCGGAGCAGCAAACGCACATTCCGTTTATGTTCTGGCTGTCACCCGACTACGCGAAAAACTTTGGCATCAATGAACAGTGTTTACGCGACCACGCTGCAAAAAATGCGGTTTCCCAGGACAATTTGTTCTCGACCGTACTGGGTATGATGGACGTGAAATCAAACGTTTATCAACAGCAGCTGGATATTCTGAACGCATGTCGGCAATAAACTCGCTTGCATTAGACCGAACGGTCTATTAGAGTGCGGCCATGAGCAGAAATACTGAACACGATACCCGCGAACATCTCCTGGCAACCGGCGAGCGTCTTTGCATGCATCGCGGGTTTACCGGTATGGGGTTGAGCGAGTTATTAAAAACCGCTGAGGTACCGAAGGGGTCGTTTTATCACTACTTCCGGTCCAAAGAAGCCTTTGGCGTGGCAATGCTGGAGCGTCATTACGCGGGCTACCACCAGCGTCTGGCGACCCACTTTGCGTCGGGTGAAGGAAACTATCGGGATCGTGTTCTGAACTACTATCAGGAAACGCTGAACCAGTTCTGTCAGCAGGGCATTATCAGCGGATGCCTGACGGTCAAGCTGTCTGCCGAGGTGTGCGATCTTTCCGAAGATATGCGCTCGGCGATGGATAAGGGTGCCCGCGGCGTGATCGCCCTGCTGGCCCAGGCGCTGGAAAAAGGCCGCGACGAAAAAACGCTGGCCTTTACCGGCGACCCCTTAATGCAGTCTCAGGTGCTCTATTCCCTGTGGTTAGGGGCCAATCTGCAGGCAAAAATTTCGCGCAGTGCCTTGCCGCTGGAAAGCGCGCTGGCACATGTGCAAAACAGCATTACTGCGCCTGGCGTATAACGGGCGCTTTTTATTTACTTTATTACTAGTCGACTGGTCTACTCAGGAGTCTTTATGTCAGCTGAAAAACTGTTTACCCCATTGAAAGTGGGTGCCGTCACGGCGCCAAACCGCGTGTTCATGGCTCCGCTGACCCGTCTGCGCAGCATTGAGCCGGGTGACATCCCAACCCCGCTGATGGGCGAATACTACCGTCAACGCGCAAGCTCTGGCCTGATCATTACGGAAGCCACGCAGATCTCTGCTCAGGCGAAGGGTTACGCCGGTGCGCCGGGCCTCCATAGCCCGGAGCAGATCGCGGCATGGCAGAAAATCACCGCGGGCGTTCACGCTGAAGAGGGCCGCATTGCGGTTCAGCTGTGGCACACCGGTCGTATCTCTCACAGCAGCATCCAGCCTGGCGGTCAGGCACCGGTCTCCGCGTCGGCCCTGAGCGCCAATACCCGTACGTCCCTGCGCGATGAAAACGGTAACGCGATCCGCGTGGATACCTCTATGCCGCGCGCGCTGGAGCTGGACGAAATCCCGGGGATTGTTAACGACTTCCGTCAGGCCGTGGCCAACGCCCGTGAAGCCGGCTTTGACCTGATTGAGCTGCACTCCGCGCATGGCTATCTGCTGCACCAGTTCCTGTCACCGTCGTCAAACCATCGCACCGATCAGTACGGCGGCAGCGTCGAAAACCGCGCCCGTCTGGTGCTGGAAGTGGTGGATGCGGTATGCAAGGAGTGGAGCCCGGACCGTATCGGCATTCGCGTTTCCCCAATCGGGTCTTTCCAGAACGTCGACAACGGCCCGAACGAGGAAGCGGACGCGCTCTATCTGATTGACGAGCTGGCCAAACGCGGTATTGCCTATCTGCACATGTCCGAGCCTGACTGGGCCGGCGGTAAGCCTTACACTGAAGCCTTCCGCCAGAAAGTGCGCGAGCGCTTCCACGGCGTGATCATCGGTGCAGGTGCCTATACGCCTGAAAAAGCCGAAGATCTGATTAATAAAGGGCTGATCGATGCCGTCGCGTTTGGCCGCGACTACATCGCCAACCCGGATCTGGTTGCCCGTCTGCAGCAGAAAGCGGCGCTGAACCCGCAGCGTCCGGAAAGCTTCTACGGCGGCGGCGCGGAAGGCTACACCGACTACCCTTCTCTGTAATCTCGCCATTGTTCATTGATAGCGGCGACACTTCGCCGCTATACTAAAACATCGTTTCTGTTCAAAAAGCTTTTTTATTCCATTGGTTAATGAGGAAATTATGCGCCTACTTCACACCATGCTGCGCGTTGGCGACCTGCAACGTTCAATCGATTTCTACACTAACGTCCTGGGCATGAAGCTGCTGCGCACCAGCGAAAACCCGGAATACAAATACTCGCTGGCATTCGTGGGTTACGGCCCGGAAACGGATGAAGCGGTGATCGAGCTGACCTACAACTGGGGCGTTGACAGCTATGAGCTGGGCACGGCCTACGGCCATATCGCGCTGGAAGTGGACAACGCAGCTGACGCGTGCGAACGCATTCGCAAAAATGGCGGTAACGTTACGCGCGAAGCGGGCCCGGTAAAAGGCGGCACCACCGTGATTGCGTTTGTGGAAGATCCGGACGGTTACAAAATCGAGCTGATTGAAGCCAAAGACGCCGGTCGCGGTCTGGGCAACTGATCCCTCAGGGCGCAACGTGCGCCCGTAGTTTTACTGCATCACCCCGCAAAATTTGCCATAATGCGCTCTGCTTTTTCCCCATGTAAGAGACCCTGATGTCCGATAACGCTCAATTTAGCGGTCTGTGCGACCGTTTTCGTGGTTTTTATCCCGTTGTCATTGATGTAGAAACAGCCGGATTTAACGCTAAAACCGATGCGCTGCTCGAAATTGCCGCCATCACGCTGAAGATGGATGAACAGGGCTGGCTTACACCGGACACCACGCTGCATTTCCACGTTGAACCTTTCGAAGGGGCAAACTTACAGCCGGAAGCGCTGGCGTTTAACGGTATCGATCCGCATAACCCGCTGCGCGGTGCCGTCAGTGAATATGATGCGCTGCACGCCATTTTTAAAATGGTGCGCAAAGGCATGAAGGAGAGCAACTGCAGCCGCGCCATTATGGTGGCTCATAACGCCACCTTCGATCACAGCTTTACCATGGCCGCCGCCGAGCGGGCCGCGCTCAAGCGCAACCCCTTCCACCCGTTTGTGACCTTCGATACCGCCGCGCTGAGCGGCCTGGCGCTGGGACAAACGGTGTTATCAAAGGCCTGTATTACGGCTGGCATTCCGTTCGATGGCACGCAGGCGCACTCCGCGCTGTATGACACGGAGCGTACCGCAGAGCTGTTCTGTGAGATCGTCAACCGCTGGAAGCGTCTGGGTGGCTGGCCGCTGCCGATGGATGATGAGGCCGAGCGCCAATAGTAGGTCGGGTAAGCACAGCGCCACCCGACAAAAAAAAAGCGACCACATAGCAGGTCGCTTTTTTATTTCCGCAGAAAGTTACTCTGCGTCCGGCTCTTCCGTTTTGTACTTCGCCGCGGTTTCTTTGATCAGCTGCTGCAGTTCGCCGCGCTGATACATTTCAATCAGGATATCGCAGCCGCCAACCAGTTCACCGTCTACCCACAGTTGTGGGAAGGTCGGCCAGTTCGCGTACTTAGGCAGCTCAGCGCGGATGTCCGGGTTCTGCAGGATATCAACGTAAGCAAAACGCTCACCACAGGCAGACAGCGCCTGAACCGCTTGCGCGGAGAAGCCGCAGCTTGGCAGCTTTGGAGAACCTTTCATATACAGCAGAATCGGGTTTTCAGCGATCTGGCGCTGGATTTTTTCAATAGTGGTGCTCATGTCTTGCTTCCTTTAACTTCTGTTACGGCATTCGTCTGACATTGTAGCGGTTCAGACTGGCATCGGAAAATAACATTTTTGTCACGTATAGACATTCTACTCCGAGTGATGAAAAGTTGCATTGCAAATGGTGTTTACCCCTGCGTCAGCCAGGGTTTTGCTTAGGGAATGGGCAAATGTACGACAGAACGATGAATTTTTTTGCACTTGCTAACGAAACAGGATCGTAGATTGAAAAATGCTATTAACTTTCTGGCTTTTTATGGATTAGAATCGACGGGCTTTGTAAATCACACGCGGGTATTATTGATGACCTGCATTTATCAGGGGACTGCCCAGTGGCGCGGATAAATAAAATCTCGATCACGCTCTGTGCTTTACTGTTTACTTCACTCACCTTCACGCCAGTGGCAAACGCCTCTCAGCAGGCGCGGCATTCTGCTGTACAAAAAAACCATCTGGTGAAAGCCACAGAACGTAAGAAAAAAACCACCGCTAAGAACGACAAGAAAAAGACAACCACACAGACTAAAAAAACCGCTTCCAGCAAGACGAAAACCACCTCTTCCCGCACTGCCCACACCGCCAAAAGTAAAGCTTCGCAAACCGCCGCTAACCTCGTGACTGAAAAATGCATCGCGCGTAAAGGCCATAAGGCGAAATGCACCAAGGTCACCAAAATAGCGGAAGTGCATAAAGTGCGCGTCCAGAAAGCGCAAAAAACCGCAATGAACAAGCTGATGGGGCAGATTGGCAAACCGTATCACTGGGGCGGGACTTCGCCACGTACCGGTTTTGACTGCAGCGGCCTCGTCTATTACGCCTATAAAGATCTGGTCAAGTTCCGCATTCCGCGTACCGCCAACGAGATGTACCACCTGCGCGATGCTTCCCCGGTCAACCGTGGAGAGCTGGAGAACGGCGATCTGGTCTTCTTCCGCACGCAGGGCCGCGGGACAGCTGACCACGTTGGCGTCTATGTCGGCAACGGAAAATTCATCCAGTCACCGCGTAGCGGCCAGGATATTCAGATCACCTCGCTCAGTGAAGACTACTGGGTACGCCATTACGTCGGCGCGCGTCGCGTGATGACGCCGAAAACCATTCGCTAACCCCTACCCTGCCACACCCGTGGCAGGGTAAGTTCCTCTTTTGCATACCCTTTCAATTTGCTATCCTGTCCTTGTTGTCTGTGTGGTTATTGGCAACACAAAATACAATAAGGAGAGAAGCAATGTCGTTCGAATTACCTGCACTACCGTATGCAAAAGACGCCCTGGCCCCGCACATTTCTGCGGAAACCCTGGAATATCACTACGGCAAGCATCACCAGACGTACGTCACCAACCTGAATAACCTGATCAAGGGCACCGATTTTGAAGGCAAAACGCTGGAAGAGATCGTGCGCAGTTCTGAGGGTGGCGTATTCAACAACGCCGCTCAGGTGTGGAACCACACCTTCTACTGGCACTGCCTGGCGCCAAACGCCGGTGGCGAACCTGTCGGTGAACTGGCTACCGCCATTAACGCCGCCTTTGGCAGCTTCGCGGAATTCAAAGCGAAGTTCACCGATGCCGCCATCAAGAACTTCGGTTCAGGCTGGACGTGGCTGGTCAAAGAGGCGGATGGCAAACTGGCTATCGTGTCTACCTCTAACGCAGGCACCCCGCTGACCACCAGCGCGAAGCCGCTGATGACCGTGGACGTATGGGAACACGCTTACTACATCGATTACCGTAACGCGCGCCCTAACTACCTGGAGCACTTCTGGGCACTGGTTAACTGGGACTTTGTGGCGAAGAACTTCGCCGCGTAAGAGACACGCAGAAGGGTTCGCCCTTCTGCGTTTTTGGTTTATTCCGCAGCGCAGGCTGCTTCTGGCTGTTTACGACCCGACATCATCACCAGCAGCAGACCGAGCGCGGCAATAATCGCCCCCATCACCGGCACAAAACTGTACCCCAGCCCACCGGAAATCACGGCCCCCCCGGCCGCCGCACCGAGCGCATTGCCCAGGTTGAAAGCACCAATATTGACCGAGGATGAGAGGCCCGGCGCTTCATGCGCGACACGCATCACGCGCATCTGCAGCGGTGGCACCACCGCGAACGTTGCAGCCCCCCAGACGACCATTGCGATCGCGGCACCAAACTCGTTGCGCGCCAGCCACGGAATGGCGATCATGATAACAATCAGCAGGGTTAAGAAGCCCTTCAGCGTTCCGCTCACGGAACGGTCGGCAAATTTCCCGCCGAGATAGTTGCCAATCGAGAAGCCCACGCCAATCAGCACCAGCATCGCGGTAACGAAGAGAGGCGTTGCGTGGGTGATGTCATGCAGCACAGGTGAAATATAGGTGTAGAGGGTAAACATCGCCCCTGCCCCCAGCACGGTGGTCAGCAGCGCGGAGAGCACCTGCGGGCGCATCAGCACCGCCAGCTCCTTACGCACTTCCGGACGTTCTCCGGCGCTGCCCTTTGGCAGGGAGAAGAACAAGGCCACCATCGCGACCACGCCCAGTCCGGCCGTCGCCAGGAAGGACATCCGCCAGCCAATGACCTCGCCCAGCCAGGTTGCCGCAGGAACGCCGCCGATGTTAGCGATGGTCAGGCCCATAAACATGGTGGCTACGGCGCTGGCCTGCTTGTGTTTCGGCACCACGCTAGCCGCCACAACCGATCCGAGCCCAAAGAACGCGCCGTGGTTAAGGCTGGTCAGAATACGCGACAGCATCAACGTGGTGTAGTCCGGCGAAATGGCCGAAAGCACGTTGCCGAGGGTGAAAATCGCCATCAGGAAAATCAGCGCATTGCGGCGCGCGCGGTGTGAAAGGAGAAGCGTCATCAGCGGCGCCCCCACCATCACGCCAATGGCGTAGGCGCTGATTAACATGCCGGCCGCAGGGATCGAGACGTCCACGCCGCGGGCGATAACGGGCAGTAACCCCATCGGGGAAAATTCAGTGGTGCCAATCCCAAAAGCGCCAATCGCCAGGGCCAGCAGGGGAAAATTGATTTTCATGCGTCAACTCCGGATGCCGTGTCATGTGGTGACACAGAACAAAGAAGCGGAAAGCATGACATCAATCACAAAAAATGAGAAGTTAACAAAATGGCAAAAGATTTTTGCCTTAGGAGTAACAATCGAGGTGAGCGGGAGGGAGAAGGCTCTCCCTCCGCGTAAATCAGTGCAGCGCGGCCGTCAGACCCGCCGCGACAATCAGAGCCAGCACAACCACGGTGGTGAACAGCGAAAACTTCAGATCGGAACTCATCAATTTTTCTCCTTTTAATCCCCCCACGAAAAGTGAGCCTGCTCATTTTTGCATAATTTACGTCAAAAATCTTCCTGGATTTAGGCTGATAAACACTTTACCTCTTCCCCTTTTCATCAAGATAGGACAAAATTCCACGCTAAATTTATTAGCGTACCGGCCATTGACCCCCTCCTGACGTCCCGTGTCGTTTTCCCGGCGTGCCGCAATTCAAGATTGCGTGATAAGGGTGAGAGAAGGCAAACGTTTACCTTCAAGTTTTTCAGGAGTTTAGGATATGGTCTGGAGTGACATTTAATGGCAACAATTAAAGACGTAGCAAAACGCGCAAACGTTTCCACTACAACCGTATCACATGTAATTAACAAAACCCGCTTTGTGGCGGAAGAGACGCGCAACGCCGTCTGGGCAGCAATCAAAGAGCTGCACTATTCGCCAAGTGCGGTTGCGCGCAGCCTCAAGGTTAATCACACCAAATCCATTGGATTGCTGGCGACCAGCAGTGAAGCGGCCTATTTTGCCGAGATCATAGAAGCGGTAGAGAAGAACTGCTTCCAGAAAGGCTATACCCTGATTCTGGGCAACGCGTGGAACAGCATAGAAAAACAGCGCGCCTACCTGTCGATGATGGCGCAAAAGCGCGTCGATGGCCTGCTGGTCATGTGTTCCGAGTACCCGGAATCCGTGCTGTCGATGCTGGAAGAGTATCGCCATATCCCCATGGTGGTCATGGACTGGGGTGAAGCGCGCGCGGACTTCACCGACTCCGTTATCGACAACGCCTTTGAAGGCGGTTACATGGCGGGTCGTTACCTGATCGAACGCGGTCACCGCGAGATTGGCGTGATCCCCGGCCCGCTGGAGCGTAACACCGGCGCGGGCCGTCTGGCCGGTTTTATGAAAGCAATGGAAGAAGCGCTGATCACCGTGCCGGAAAACTGGATCGTGCAGGGCGACTTTGAGCCGGAATCAGGCTACCGCGCGATGCAGCAGATCGTTTCCCAGCCGCACCGCCCGACCGCCGTTTTCTGCGGCGGTGACATCATGGCCATGGGCGCGCTCTGCGCCGCCGATGAGCTGGGTCTGCGCGTACCGCAGGATATTTCCGTGATCGGGTATGACAACGTGCGTAACGCGCGCTTCTTCACCCCGGCGCTGACAACCATTCACCAGCCAAAAGATTCGCTGGGCGAAACGGCCTTCAATATGCTGTTGGACAGGATCGTCAACAAGCGCGAAGAGTCGCAGTCCATTGAAGTTCACCCGCGCCTGATTGAACGCCGTTCCGTTGCGGACGGTCCGTTCCGCGACTACCGTCGTTAATCCCTTGACGGGGCCAGCTACGCTGGCTCCCGTAACCATTCCCGGTTTAGGGTTTCGCTGTCCCCCAGATAATCCAGCAGCCAGGCCATGGCGGGCGAGACATCATTTTGTTGCCAGGTCAGGCAGCAGGCCGCGTCCGGGAACGGATTCTCCAGCGTCAGTTCAACCCATTCTCCGGTATCGATGCGCGGACGCGCAAAATGTGCGGGCACCATCGCGACGCACAGCCCGGCGCTGAGGCACGTCGCCGATGATTCCCAGTCAGGAGCCACCACCCGCCGCTGGTTGTCCAGAAGCCAGGTGATACGCTTGGGCAATGAACGGGACGTATCCTCCAGCACTAGTGATGGCCAGTTGCGCAGCGTATCGTCGCTCAGCGGACCTTCCATCGCTGCCAGAGGATGATCGCTGGCCACCACGCATTTCCAGCTCAGCATCCCCATGTCGCGAAAGGCGTAACGTCCCCCGACCGGGATCGCCTGCGTCGCGCCAATCGCCATCTCCGCCCTGCCGTCCGCCAGCGCATCCCAGACGCCGTTGAACACCTCCTGCGAGACCCGTAGCTCGACGTCAGAGAAATGACGATAGAAATCCACGATCATTTGTCGGGTGCGTTCCGGCTTCACGATGTTATCTACCGCGATGGCGAGATGCCCCCGCCAGCCGTTGGCGATCTGCTGACACTGTTCGCGGGTGATCTGCATTTTTTTGATAACAGAACGCCCTTCTTTCAAAAACCATGCTCCGGCGGGCGTTAATTCCACGTCGCGATGCCGCCGTTCAAACAGCGGAACCGCCAGCCACTCCTCAAGCTGACGCACCGTGTAGCTGATGGCCGAAGGGACGCGGTGCAACTCCTGCGCTGCACCGCTAAAGCTGCCGTTACGCGCCACAGCATCGACCACTTCAAGAGAATAATCTGACCACATTTTCTGCCTGCAAAAAATTTGAATGCACCCGCCAAATATTAGCGTTTCACAAGCCGCTTTGCACTCCCTACACTCTGCGCCAACGTACACCTGCCTCCTCAGGAGAATAAAAGAATGCAACCCAGGAAAGGATTTTTAGTCTGGCTCGGCGGCTTAAGCGTGCTGGGCTTTTTGGCCACCGACATGTACCTGCCCGCGTTTGCCGCGATGCAGGAAGACCTGCAAACCCCTGCCGCGGCCATCAGCGCCAGCCTGAGCCTGTTCCTTGCCGGTTTTGCTTTCGCCCAGCTGCTCTGGGGACCGCTCTCGGATCGCTTCGGCCGTAAACCAGTACTGCTGCTGGGTCTGGCCATTTTTGCCGTGGGCTGCCTGGGGATGCTGTGGGTGCGCGATGCTACCTGGTTGCTGGTGCTGCGCTTTATTCAGGCCGTGGGCGTCTGTGCTGCGGCGGTGACCTGGCAGGCGCTGGTGACCGACTACTACCCGGCTAACCGCACAAACCGTATTTTCGCCACCATTATGCCGCTGGTGGGTCTTTCCCCTGCCCTGGCTCCGCTGCTGGGCAGCTGGATCCTCGCGCACTTTGACTGGCAGGCCATTTTTGCCACGCTGTTTGCCATCACGCTGGTGCTGATGCTGCCGGCGTTTGCCCTTAAGCCCGCGCATAAAAAAGAGGCGCATGCCGACGCGAAGCCGATTACCTTCACCTCCCTGCTGAGCGCCAAGGCGTATCGCGGGAATGTCCTGATTTATGCCGCCTGTTCGGCCAGCTTCTTCGCGTGGCTCACCGGCTCGCCGTTTATTCTGCACGATATGGGCTACAGCCCGGCGGCCATCGGTCTGAGCTATGTTCCGCAGACCATCGCGTTCCTGGTGGGCGGGTACGGCTGCCGCGCGGCGCTGCAAAAATGGGAAGGTCAGCAGATGCTACCATGGCTGCTGGTGCTCTATGCGCTGAGCGTCATCGGTACCTGGGCCGTCGGGTTTATTCCGGGCGCGGGCCTGGCTGAAATTTTGATTCCCTTCTGCGTGATGGCCGTGGCGAACGGGGCGATTTACCCGATCGTGGTGGCACAGGCGTTACGTCCGTTCCCGCAGGCGACAGGCCGCGCCGCCGCGCTGCAAAATACCCTGCAGCTGGGTCTGTGCTTCCTCGCAAGCCTGGTGGTCTCGGCGCTGATTGCGACACCGCTGTTAACCACCACCAGCGTGATGCTGGTCACCGTTGCGCTGGCGGTATTGGGTTACCGCATGCAGGCGTCCGCGCAGCGTGAGCAGGATAGCGGTGCGCAGGTGGAAACTTCGCATGCCTGATCGCGCCAGAAATCATGTTACATTTCAGTGATTAGGTTGCTAACAATTTTCTATTGAATCACCAAATTTTGAGGCCTATACTAAATTTGGTTCGATTAAATACGATAAATATTAAGTGTTAACGGGAGCCGGAGTGCTCCCGTTTTACCATGGAAGGCATTTCGGCAAGGGTTATCTCCCTTCCTCTGTTCTACGTCGGATACTAGCCTCGCGGTATTTACCGTGAGATTTCTCACAAAACAAAAAAAGCGTCTACGCTGTTTGAAGGTTCTGATCACATCAGGGTGATGGAGAAGCTATGAGTTCATCGTGTATAGAAGAAGTCAGCGTTCCGGACGACAACTGGTCCCGGATCGTCAGTGAACTGTTAGGTCGAGCAGGCATCACTATCAACGGATCTTCGCCATCCGATCCCCAGGTAAAACATCCCGACTTTTTTAAACGCGTGTTGCGGGAAGGATCGTTAGGCCTGGGAGAAAGTTATATGGACGGCTGGTGGGAGTGCGAACGTCTGGATATCTTTTTTGCCAGCGTGTTGCGCGCCGGTCTGGAAAATCAACTCCCCCGCAATCTGAAAGACACCCTGCGTGTCGCCTCTGCCCGACTGTTTAACTTGCAAAGTAAAAAACGCGCATGGATCGTCGGCAAAGAACATTACGATCTCGGCAACGACCTGTTCAGCCGCATGCTGGACCCTTTCATGCAATATTCCTGCGCCTACTGGAAAGACGCGTCGACGCTTGAGGAAGCACAGCAGGCCAAGCTGCGCCTGATCAGCGAGAAGCTGCAGCTACAGCCCGGCATGCGCGTGCTGGATATCGGCTGCGGCTGGGGCGGGCTGGCGTATTTTATGGCGAAGCACTACGGCGTCAGCGTGGTCGGCGTCACGATCTCAGCGGAACAGCAAAAAATGGCGCGGGAGCGCTGTCAGGGTCTTGACGTGGATATCCGGCTGCAGGACTACCGTGACCTGAACGAGCAGTTCGACCGGATCGTTTCCGTCGGCATGTTCGAGCACGTGGGGCCAAAAAACTACGACACCTACTTTGAGGTGGTGGATCGTAATTTGAAACCGGACGGCCTCTTCCTGCTGCACACCATCGGCTCTAAGCGGACCGACAACAACGTTGACCCGTGGATCAATAAATATATCTTTCCGAATGGCTGTTTACCGTCCGTTCGCCAGATTGCCAACGCCAGTGAATCCCATTTCGTAATGGAAGACTGGCATAACTTTGGCGCAGACTACGACACCACCTTAATGGCATGGCATGAACGTTTCCAGAAAGCCTGGCCCGAGATTGCGGACAACTATTCAGAACGATTTAAACGGATGTTTAGCTATTATCTGAATGCCTGCGCGGGGGCGTTTCGCGCACGGGATATTCAGCTCTGGCAGGTGGTATTCAGCCGGGGGATTGAACACGGACTGCGTGTCGCACGCTAAAAAAATAACCCCGGATAGCCGGGGTTATTTTTTATTCTTCTTCTGCGGTCTTTATTATTGCGGCTTCTTTTGCTGCCAGCACGCGCTCCACCGTATCAACCACGGCCTGGGTTTGCGGATCGATTTCGATATTCACGCGATGCCCCAATTTTTTCGCGCCCAGCGTGGTGCGCTGCAGCGTTTCAGGAATTAAATGCACGCAAAAACGCGTTGGCGTCACTTCTCCCACCGTCAGGCTAATCCCGTCAATGCCAATAAATCCTTTATAGAGGATGTATTTCATTAATGACGGGTCCTGCATTTTAAACCAGATTTGACGGTTATTTTCCGAGGTCACGATTTTCGCCACTTCGGCAGTGGTCATGATGTGCCCGGACATCAAATGGCCGCCAATCTCATCGCTGAACTTCGCCGCGCGCTCAACGTTGACGGTATCGCCTACCACCAGCTCGCCCAGGTTAGTGATCCGCAGCGTCTCTTTCATTAAATCAAAGCTAATCTGGTTGCCGTTAATTTCGGTCACGGTCAGGCAGCAGCCGTTATGGGCAATCGAGGCGCCGGTTTCGATGCCCTCAAGCATATATTCCGGCAGCTCAACAACATGAGTACGGAAATTAGGTTTTTCATCAATGGACACCACTTTGGCAGTGCCCTGCACAATACCAGTAAACATGCTTACAACTCCTGTTTTTTCCGAACGGTGATGACACCGTTTAATCCCTCCACAATAACAGTTGGAAAAACAGGTTGCCAGCGGAGCGCATTTTCTGGCGATTTTTTCACTAGATAAATAGCTAAAGCCCGCTACAATAGCTGGCACCCCCCTGCATTTTCTTCTTGCTGCCCGTTTCGGCGGCTTTTTTAGTCTCTCATATAACTACAAAATAAAGGTGTTCACGTGCAGAAGTACATGAATGAAGCGCGCCAGTTATTGGCACTGGCTATACCCGTGATCGTCGCGCAGGTGGCCCAGACCGCAATGGGATTTGTGGATACGGTAATGGCAGGTGGCTACAGCGCCACCGACATGGCGGCCGTGGCTATCGGCACGTCAATCTGGCTTCCGGCCATCCTGTTCGGCCACGGTCTGCTGCTCGCGCTCACGCCTGTTATCGCTCAGCTCAATGGCTCGGGGCGCCGCGAGCGCATTGCCCATCAGGTCCGCCAGGGTTTCTGGCTGGCCGGGTTTGTCTCTGTGCTGATCATGGTCGTGCTCTGGAACGCGGGCCATATCATTCGCGCTATGCATAACATTGACCCGGCCCTGGCGGACAAAGCCGTGGGCTATCTGCGCGCCCTGCTCTGGGGGGCGCCTGGATATCTCTTCTTCCAGGTGGCGCGTAACCAGTGTGAAGGTCTGGCGAAAACCAAGCCCGGCATGGTGATGGGCTTTATCGGGTTGCTGGTCAACATTCCCGTTAACTATGTTTTTATTTACGGTCATTTCGGGATGCCGGAGCTGGGCGGCGTCGGCTGCGGCGTGGCGACGGCCGCCGTTTACTGGGTCATGTTCTTCTCAATGCTTACCTTCGTGAAGCGCGCTCGCTCCATGCGCGATATTCGTAACGAGAACAGATTCAGCACGCCGGACTGGAATATCATGACGCGCCTGGTGCAGTTAGGGTTGCCGATTGCCCTTGCGCTGTTCTTTGAGGTGACCCTGTTTGCCGTGGTCGCCCTGCTGGTCTCCCCGCTGGGCATTGTGAACGTCGCCGGGCATCAGATTGCGCTCAACTTCAGCTCCCTGATGTTTGTCCTGCCGATGTCGCTGGCCGCAGCAGTGACGATTCGCGTGGGCTTCCGCCTGGGGCAAGGCTCGACGCTCGATGCGCAAACCGCCGCGCGCACCGGACTGGGCGTCGGCGTCTGCATGGCCATTTGCACGGCGCTTTTTACCGTGGCGCTGCGCGAGCAGATTGCCCTGCTCTACAACGACAATCCGGAAGTCGTCGCGCTGGCCTCGCACCTGATGCTGCTGGCCGCGATTTACCAGATTCCGGACTCCATCCAGGTGATTGGCAGCGGGGTGCTGCGCGGCTATAAAGACACGCGTTCCATTTTCTTTATCACCTTCATCGCCTACTGGGTGCTGGGTCTGCCGTGTGGGTATATTCTGGCCCTGACCGACCTGGTGGTTGACCGCATGGGACCGGCGGGGTTCTGGATGGGCTTTATCATCGGCCTGACGTCGGCGGCAATTATGATGATGTTGCGCATGCGCTTCCTGCAGCGCCAGCCATCAACGATCATTTTGCAACGCGCTGCACGTTAAATACGCAGTAGCCGCCGCCCGGCGGCTACTTTCTCTTCACTTTGCGCGGTAATACAGCAATCGCGTGAAATCAGAGAGAAAATTGCATTTTCCCTCTTGCCACCTCGGTGCTGTGCCGCTAATATTCGTCCCCGTTGTCACCGACAACACGTTGCGTTCATAGCTCAGTTGGTTAGAGCACCACCTTGACATGGTGGGGGTCGTTGGTTCGAGTCCAATTGAACGCACCATTCTGCGTCCGTAGCTCAGTTGGTTAGAGCACCACCTTGACATGGTGGGGGTCGGTGGTTCGAGTCCACTCGGACGCACCATTTCAGTCCTGAAATGGTGCAAATTCTCTTCAGTTATCCTGAATTTTCTTAATCCCTTATTTTCATCATTATTCTCCTGCTACGCTTTTCCTATGGAAAGAAACACAGGAAACGTGTTGATGAAGAAGATCGCGATTATCGGCTCCGGCCCCACGGGAATTTACACCTTTTATCATCTGCTTAATAACAATACCCCACTCTCCGTTTCCGTCTTTGAACAGGCCGATGAAGCTGGCGTGGGCATGCCCTATAACGATGACGATAATTCCCGGCTGATGCTGGCGAACATTGCGAGCATTGAAATCCCGCCCATTTTTATGACCTACCTCGACTGGCTTAAGGAGCAAAGCGACGACCATCTGGCGCACTTTAAAGTTGATAAAGCCAGCCTGCACGATCGGCAGTTCCTGCCCAGGATCCTGTTGGGAGAGTATTTTCGCGACAGCTTTCGTTCAATCGTAAAAGAGGCGAAAAAGCTGGGCTTCCAGGTTGAGGTCCATGAATCTGCGAAGGTCACCGACATCAACCCTTCGACAAACGGCGTGACGATTTCGGTCAATGACCGCACATTAGCGGATAAATTTGACCTGGCGGTTATTGCCACCGGCCACGTCTGGCCAGAGGAGGATGAAGCCACGCCCACGTTCTTCCCAAGCCCGTGGTCCGGCCTGATGGACGCCCGCATTCCCCCTTGCCGCGTGGGCATTATGGGCACCTCATTGAGCGGTCTGGACGCGGCTATGGCGGTGGTGATGCAGCACGGCGAGTTTCGTGACGGTAAATTCATCCTCGACAGCGGCAGCGAAGGGTTAAACATTACGCTGATGTCACGGACGGGCATTCTCCCGGAAGCCGATTTTTACTGCCCCATCCCTTATGAACCGCTGTCGGTATTGACCGAATTCGTAGTGGAAAGCGAGATAGCCAAAGGACCGGATGGCCTGCTTGACCGAGTCTTTGCCCTGATGGTGAAAGAGCTTGAACTCGCCGACCCGGCGTGGTGCGAGAAAATGTCTCTGCATACGCTGAATGCGGACACCATTCGTGAGGCCTGGTTTGAGGATCGTAAGCGCCACGGGCCCTTTACCTGGGCGGAAGAGAATCTCAACGAGGTTGAACGCAACAAACGGGAACGCCGTACCGTGGCCTGGCGCTATACCGTGCTGCGGCTGCATGAGGTCGTTCAGGAGATCGTGCCCCATCTTAGCGAGCAGGACAGAAAACGCTTTAAGCAGGGCCTGGCTCGCGTGTTTATCGACAATTATGCTGCCATCCCGCCGCAGTCTATTCGCAGGCTTCTCGCGCTTCGCGAGGCCGGCATCATTAGCGTGGCGGCGCTCGGCGATGATTACACGCTTGATGCCGGCAGCGATCGGACAGTCATCACCACACAAGAGACCGTTTATCGTTTCGACGTCTTTATTGATGCGCGCGGGCAAAAGCCGCTTAAAACAAACGATCTGCCTTTCCCATCGCTGCGCAGACAGCTTGAGGAGACGGGCGATGAGATCCCCGACATCGGCGAGGATTACACGTTAAAAGCGCCAGAAACGGTTCGTGGGCGCATCGCCTTCGGCGCAATACCGTGGCTGATGCACGATCGTCCCTTCGTTCAGGGGCTGGCAGAGTGTGCGGAGATTGCAGAAGCGATGGCGAAGGCGGCTGAAAAACCGGCCTCAGGTATACGGCGTCGGTTACCGTACGTGGAGAACTGACAGGGCTTCCATGCCCTGCAACGCGAGATTATTCGAAGAACACTTCCGGGTTTTCAGACAGCGAGACGAAGCTTTTCGTCGCTTTATCCAGGGCGAGAATTTTGCCGCTTTCAATGTCGTATACCCAGCCGTGCAGGCGAAGCGAGTTATTACGCAGGCCCACCGCGACGGACGGGTGGGTCTTGATGTTGCTGAGCTGCGCAAAGACGTTTTCCTGCACCATCGCATTCACTTTATCGATCGGCTTATCCCAGCTTTTTTTCTCTACCACGGCTTTTGCCGCGTCGGAATAGCGCAGCCAGTGCGATACAGCAGGCATCGGCTCCAGGTTCGCGTTATCGGCAATCGCCTTCATCGCGCCGCAGTTGGAGTGGCCGCAGATCACGATGTCGGTCACGCCCAGCGCCACTACCGCGTACTCGATAGTTGCAGAGACGCCGCCTGGCTCCGGCCCGAACGGTGGAACAATGTTGCCAGCATTACGAATAACAAAGAGTTGTCCCGGCTCTTGCTGGGTGACCAGTTCAGGGACCAGACGGCTGTCGGAGCAGGAGATAAACAGCGCTTTGGGATTCTGGCTGGACGCTAAACTGCGAAAGAGCTCTTTACGTTGCGGGAAAATCTCTTTTTGAAAGCTGAGAAAACCTTCAATGATATGTTGCATAGCAATTTCTCTTTTATCTGTTTTCGTTTAGGCATGATCGAGATCACACTCGCAAAGTTTACCCACCGTGCTTCACTTGAGACAAGCAATATATTTCTGGCCCGACCGCTGCACGATGTCATCGGCGTTTGCCGGAATGTTCTGCCCTTCGAACGCGCCGTAAAGACGGGCGAACGATTTTCCCGACAGGCGCCGGGTCACGTCCTCAACCGTACGGGCAGGCAGCGGAAGCATATTCGGGTAGCTCCACATGAACGACACGGCCTCTTTCCCTGGGGTCACCTGCAAAATATCTCCCGCCAGTAAAACGCCCTCGCCCTCCTGCCAGTGCAGTACCGTTCCGCCCGCAAAATGCCCGCCGAGACGCAGCAGCGTAACCGACGGTACTATCTCCAGCGCATCGCCATCCCAGAAATGAATCGCCGGGCTGTCGCGCATCACCCATTCGCTATCGCTCACGTGCAGATAGACCGGCGCGTCGAAAGCCGCGGCCCACTCCTGCATCGTGGTGTAATAGTGCGGATGCGAAATCGCAATCGCGCGAAGGCCGCCGAGTGCGGCGATGAGCGTTTGGGTTGCAGGATCAAGGTTGGCGATGCAGTCCCAGAGAATGTTACCGTGGGGAGTACGCAGGAGCAGTGCCCGCTGGTTAATGGCAAAAGCGGGTACCGTCTTGATACTGAATAACTGCGGCTCCAGCTGCTGCCATTTGTTGGCGTGTGTCGCCGTTACCGTCGCGTAATCGATCCACGCCTGGCCGCTGGCCGGAACATACTGACGTTCATCCTCGCAAATGGCACATCTCTCCGGCGTTCCCTCATAAGAAGTACCGCAGGTTCTACAGAGTGTAATCATGAGCGCTCCTCAGTGATAAAGCACTGAGTATGGCAGGGATTATCCTTATGTGCTGCGAGGTACATTGCTGGCGTTTTTTACCCTATACTGTGCCAGTATCAAAAACCGAACAGAGCAGGTGCAAGATGGAAATTGATCTCGATAACTTAGTTTTTAACGGTCTGGATGAAGCGGAAGAGCGTAACGCAGAACGTCTGGACGATGCGGATAAAAAAGCGCAGGCGATTATTGCCGACGACGACTGCGGCGACGCCTGCAAGATCTGATAAAAAAGCACCGGAAAACCGGTGCTTTTTTCATTGCGGGGAAGATTACAGCTCAGGCGTCTTTTTAAACCCCGTTAGCATCAGAACCAGGCTTTCTAATGAAGACGCCGGTTCGAACTGGTAATGATTCCCCTGGCGGTCACCGCCGATATACCACGAGATTTCGGTTTTTCCTTCCGCCAGCGCCTTGCGCACGGCTTTGTCCACGTTCACCATCCGGTATTCACGAGAATGGTTCAGATAGAGCACTGCGTCGGAGCGATAGTTACAGGCCGGACGCGAGGCCCATCTTACGGTAGCAGGATCCCAGTCATTGCTGGCCGGATAGAAGAAGATCTGATCGGCACCGTTAGTTTCCACTTTACCGCCATAAATCCGCACGCGGTATGTAAACTGCGAAGGATCCTGCCCGGCAGGCAGAGGGGGAATGTGGAACTTCACCAGCGACAGCGTTTCGCTGTTTTTCGTGCGCCCCCCGTTCTGCCAGTTATCCTGCACCAGTAAAACCTGCGGTTCGGGCTGGGAGAGGTCTGGCTCCAGGCTGCTGAGCCAGACGTTGGCCTTCGCTCTGGAATAACCATACGGGACGGTGGTGCCACAATCTAACCCGCGGTTCATGCACAGGTCCGTCATAAAGCGCGCGGCGTCTTCCGTCCAGCCGTTCATGAAATCTGCATGCGCCGTATACAGGCTACCCCACCGCTCTTCTCGCTCATCGCCGTGCATGATGGGGTCCATGGAGAGCTGCACTTTGCTGGTATCAAGCGAGCTAATCGTCGGGAGTACGTAAGCAATGTTCATGTTCACGGTGGGAATTTTCACCGGGAAGGTGGACGGGCACTGCCCCTTGACGTCGTAGGTGGCGTTAATCAGACCATGGGCAGGCTTCAGGTTCACTCCATCCCAGCAGTTAGGAAACTGAATGCCGATATTAAACTGCACGGCATCGTTCGCCTTGCGCAAGCCGCAGACCTCACCGGTTTTGGTGGTGTAACCCTTGCCGTTGGCACATAAAAAGGTGATATGTGGATTCGGCGCACTACCGTGATGGTCGCCCGCCAGCAGCGACAGCCCCGCCGGGAAAGGGTGTAGCGGCCAGGCGTCCACGTTCGATGCCTGATAATAGGTTTTTTGATACGCCGGTTTGACGACCGTGCCGTCAGGCAGGCGAAGCGAAGGTGCCCAGTAGGCAGAGCTGTCGGCTTTGTTATCGCAGGTGGTCTTTTCATCCCGGCGCAGGGATTCACGGCTGGAGTCAGCATCCGTTTGCACGTTGCCGAAGAAGTCGTGCAGCATGGCCTCGTTGGGCATGCCGTACATCATAATGGCGTCATCGCCAAGGGTATGGGAATAGCCGCAAACAACATGCGCCTGCGGTGCGGCGTGTGCCGCATGAATTGTGAAAAGTAGCGCAGGGACAGAAAGCGCGCGTGTTAACGTGGTCCGTTTCATCATTTTCTCCATGACTGAAAGGACACATTGGTAACAAAAGCGGGCTAATTAACCGAATGATTCAGAGCGTACTTTTCCGTCTTTTGAGGCTTTACAGACGTCACGCACACCTCATTCCAGTACGTTTCGCGCGTGCGGCGCAGTTCAGCGTGGCGTTTTATCATGGAACCACTCCGGGTCAATGTTGGCAACGTCTACGCCATACAGGCTGGCGACAGGCAGTATCGACTCAAGAACACGTTGCGCGCTGTTCTCCGCATTCGCTGGTCGGGTCGCAAAAAACCGCCGTAACGTGCTGATCCATTTTTTCATCGTTTTACCCTCTCTCGCCGTATCTGCCTTCAGTTAAGCACCCCACTCCCGTGCAGGGGAAATACCAAAATCCACTGTCGATGTGCAGGATCTGCAAATAGCGCCCCGTCCTTTTCACGCTTCATTAACACCTTGTTCACTAATGCTTTTTTGCTCATAGCAAAGAACGATTTCTTATTTGGCGATAGCTTTCCCTTATGGGAGCGTAACGGGGTAAAACAAAAACAACGGGATGGCGTATGACTATGGCAGCAAAAATGAAAGGGTTTAAAAAACGGACGCTGGTTCTGGGCGTAGTGGCAGCCTGGGGCCTGTTTTCAGCGCAGGCGCAGGCCGATCAGCTGGCGGATATCAAGGCAGCAGGGGTGGTGAAAGTCGCCACGTTTGATGCCAACCCGCCGTTTGGCTCGAGTGATGCCAAAACGCATGAGATCGTGGGTTACGACGTGGACTTCGCCAAAGCGCTGGCAACATCGCTCGGCGTGAAGCTTGAACTGGTTGCCACCAATCCGGCCAACCGCATTCCGCTGCTGCAGTCCGGCAAAGCCGACCTGATCGTGGCGGATATTACTATCACCCCAGAACGCGCACAGGTCATTGATTTCTCGACGCCTTACTTCGTTACCGGCCAGCAGTTCCTCGTTCCGGCGAAATCTCCGGACAAGCTCGATGACTACAGCCGGGCGCGCATTGGCGCGGTCAAAGGCACGACGGGCGAGCAGGCGCTGCACCAGCGCTTCCCGCAGTCCCGCGTCCTCTCTTATGACGATATTCCGCTGGCGCTGACCGCGCTGCGCAACGGCAACGTACAGGCCATCACTCAGGACAGCACCATTCTGGCCGGTCTGCTGGCGCAGGCGCCGGATAAAGCCAACTTCAAAATCCTGCCCGACCTGCTGAGCAAAGAAGAGATTGGCGTCGGGGTGAAAAAAGGTGAAACGGCGCTGCTGAAAGCCGTCAACGATGAGCTGGTCAATCTCGAGAAGAACGGCCAGGCGGCAAAAATCTACGACGTCTGGTTTGGTCCAGGCACCCCAGCCCCACAGCCTCGCGCCTTTAAAATAGAAGCTAAGTAATATGCTCTCAGGTTTATTTTCACACTCCGCGGCCGGTGCCGCGGATTTTTCACATCTGGAACAGGCCAGCGTCGAGTTTCGCCACGTGGACAAACGCTACGGTGACCATCAGGTTTTAAACGACATTAACCTCACCATCACGCCCGGTGAAGTGGTTGCCATCCTCGGCCCGTCGGGTTCCGGTAAATCCACCCTGATTCGTCTTATCAACCAGCTTGAACCCCTGAGCGGCGGAGAGATCCTGGTCGACAACAAGCCTACCGGCAGGCTCTCCGGTAGCGGGCTGCGCCAGCTGCGAAGCCGCGTGGGGTTTGTGTTTCAGCAGTTCAATCTTTATGCCCACCTCACCGCCAGCCAGAACATCACCCTGGCGCTTGAGCACGTCCACGGCTGGAAGCCGCTCCCCGCTCAGGAGCGCGCGCTGGCCCTGCTGGAGAAAGTCGGGATGCTGGAAAAAGCCCACCACTACCCGGCTGAGCTTTCCGGTGGTCAGCAGCAGCGGGTGGCGATTGCCCGCGCCCTGGCCTCGTCACCGCAAATCATTCTCTTTGACGAGCCGACGTCGGCACTCGATCCCGAGATGATTGGTGAAGTGCTGTTTGTGATGAAAGCCCTCGCCCACAGCGGGATCACGATGATCGTGGTGACTCATGAGATGCAGTTTGCCCGGGAAATCGCCGACCGGATTGTCTTTATCGACGGCGGGCACATTCTGGAAACCGCGCCGCCAGCGCAGTTTTTCAGCCAGCCAGCGCATCCGCGCGCGCAGCGGTTCCTGCAAAAGGTGCTGGACCCGCTGCATCAGGAGCATCTGTAATGCCCGCGCTCGACTGGCAGGGGGTACTGACCGGACAGCCTCTGCAGTGGATACTTTCCGGATTTCTCACCACCCTGTGGGTGACGCTGGCGGGGATCGCGCTGGCCAGCCTGCTCGCACTGCTCTTTATGCTCCTGCGCCTGTCCGGTGGACGCGTCGGGAAAGCGATCGTCAGCGGCTGGGTATCGCTGTTTCGCAATACCCCGCTGCTGGTGCAGCTGCTGTTCTGGTATTTTGCCGCCTGGAACGGCCTGCCGCAGGCGTTTCGCGACGCGGTCAACGCCGATCACAGCTGGTCCATTCTGCCCGGCGACGTCTGGTGGTTTACGCCCGAATTTTTATGTTCTGCCTGGGGGCTGGGCGTATTTACCTCGGCGTTTTTAATCGAAGAAGTGGAATCAGGCTTGCGGTCTGTGCCAGCCGGGCAACGGGAGGCGGCGCTCGCCCAGGGTTTCTCCACGTGGCGCGTGTTTCGCTACATCCTGCTGCCGCAGGGGCTGGCTAACGCCTGGCAGCCAGTTGTGGGACAGTATCTCAACCTGATGAAGCTCTCCTCGCTCGCCAGCGGGATTGGCTTCGCCGAGCTCACCTACCAGGTCAGGCAGATCGAAAGCTATAACGCGCACGCGCTGGAGGCATTTACCCTCGGTACCGCACTCTATCTCCTGACCGGTCTGGTCATGGGAATGGTGCTGGTTCGCCTTGGGCCGCAGGCGAAACGTAAACGTCCGATCGTCGCTACCGCAGGGAGTGAAAAACATGATTGCCGGACTTAATGTCATCACCGATAACCTCGATTATCTGCTGTGGGGACGCGCGGCAGCCGGTGAACCGGGGGGCGTGTTGCTCTCGCTGATGATGGCGACTGGAGCAGCCGTTATCGCCCTGCCCGCTGGGATTGCGCTCGCGTGCCTGGCCTGGCGCTTTACCGGGCTCGTGCGCAAAGCCCTCTTTTTATGGGCAGAGCTGATTCGCGGGATCCCGCTCATCTTCGTGATTTTCTGGATGTGGTATCTCCTGCCGCTCATCACCGGGGGCGATCTGCCGGGAGCGCTGACCGTCACGCTGGCGCTGGCCTGGTTTACGGCGGCCACCGTGATGCACTCGGTGCTGGCCGGGCTGAGCGCGCTGCCGACCGGGCAGTTCGAAGCCGCGCTGTCACAGGGATTCAGCACGCAGCAAACCCTGTGGCGCGTGCTGCTGCCGCAGGCGCTGGGGAATATTCTGCCGTCGCTGGTGGGGATTTTTATCAGCCTGCTGAAGGATACGTCGCTGGCGTTTATCGTGAACGTCCCGGAGCTGACCACGGTGGCGGGACAGGTCAACAACCGGGTGCAAATCTACCCGGCGGCCATTTTTATCTTTACGGGCGTGGTCTATTACCTGCTCTGCTGCTCGCTTGAGCAGATTGCGAAGCGCTGGCGCCTTACCCGACCAGCGCTTTAACCACCGTTTCCATCGCTTCGGTTGTCAATTCACTGCGTTTCACGCGCTGGTTCGCCAGCGCGGTACGCAGAACACCGGCAATGACAATATGCTTTGGCTCCTGCCCTAAATCACGCATCTCGAGCACCACCTTTCCGACCACCCGGCACATCTCCTGGTACAGCGCTTCATCTTTGGTCACGTTACCCATCGTCATCACTCCATTGCCTGTTAAACGTTGAGCTTAAATGATTCTCCTGCCGGATACAAAAAAGAAGCCCGGCGAGAGACTCGCCGGGCTTCATCTGTAAAATCAGTCAATTAGTTGTTTACTGGAATGACCGCGCCTTTGTACTTGGTGCGGATCCAGTCCTGAATCTCTTTCGAGTGCAGCACGTTCACCAGCGCGACGATGTCTTTCTTCTTCTCGTCACCGCGATGCACGGTAATGATGTTAGCGTACGGGTTGTTTTCACCGCTCTCAACCGCAATCGGGTCATGAACCGGATCCAGACCCGCGTCAATCGCGTAGTTGGCGTTAATCACCACCGCGTCGCCTTCGTTATTGTTGTACATCTGCGGCAGCAGAGACGCTTCCACGTTAGGCGTAAACTTCAGTTTTTTCGGGTTCTCGACGATGTCGCTGATGCGCGCGGTGACTTTATCGATGCCCGGCTTCAGCTTGATCACGCCCTCTTTCTCGAAGATGGAGAGAATACGGCCCTCTTCAGAAACCGCGTCACGCATGATGATCTTGCCACCTTCCGGCAGGTCTTTCAGCGACTTGTATTTTTTGGAGTAGATGCCGATTGGCTCAATGTGGATCGCGCCCGCACTGACAAAATCGTAGTCTTTATCGCCCGCATGATCTTTCAGCACGCTGTTCAGGTAAGGAATGTGCTGGAAATAGTTCGCGTCGATGTCATGACCCGCCAGCGCGGTGTTCGGCAGAATGTAGTCCTGGAACGGTTTAATCTCCAGGTCGATACCCTGCTTCGCCAGAATCGGCTTTGCCTGCTCCAGAATTTCCGCATGCGGCGTGTTGGACGCGCCCACGGTCAGGGTGTCGGCCCAGGAGGCAAAGCTCAGGGCGCTCAGGGTTGCAGCGGCGATCAGTGTCAGTGTCTTTTTCATGATGTGGTTCCTGTGTGTTGTTGTTACCCTAAATAGTTCGAGTCACAGGAAGGCGGCAAGTGAGTGAATCCCCAGGAGCTTACATACAGTAAGTGACTGGGGTGAACGAATGCAGCCAACGCGCCTGAGGCTCGAAATATGACGGGTATTAGCGTTTATCTAACAGTGAAGTAATGACATCGCCGCAGAACTGGATAATGAAAACGATGATCAGAATGGTCACCGTTGCCACCAGCGTGACGTCACCATGGTTGCGCTGGAATCCTTCCAGATAAGCCAGATTTCCCAAACCACCGGCGCCAATCACCCCCGCCATGGCGCTGTAGCTCACCAGCGCAATCAGCGTCACCGTAATACCCGATACCAGTGCAGGTGATGATTCCGGCAGTAAAACCCGAAACACGAGCGTGCTCAGTCGTGCGCCCATCGAGCGTGTGGCTTCGATGACGCCTTTATCCACTTCACGCAGGGCGATCTCCACCAGGCGTGCGTAGAACGGTGCGGCACCCACAATCAGGGCCGGCAGCGCCGCGTTGGCGCCAAGAATGGTGCCGACAACGGTCTTGGTGAACGGGATCAGCAGAACGATCAGGATGATGAACGGAATCGAGCGGAACACGTTCACCACAATCGAAATGACGCTATATACCGTGCGGTTGTGGAACAGTCCGCCGCGCGCGGTTAAAAACAGCGCCAGGCCCAGCACGATGCCCAGGACGAAAGTTGCCACGCCGGACAGCGCAGTCATGTACAGCGTCTCCAGCGTCGCCGCCCAGAGCTGATCCCACTTGAGATGCGGAAAGAAATTCTCAGCCATGTTTAATCACCTCGCCTTCAATATCGCTGTGCTGCAGGTCGGCGAGGATATTGTTCAGTTGTTCATCAGATGCCACGACGTGCACCCAGAGCTGACCAAACACGCCGTGAGCGGTTTGGGTCATTTTTCCGTGCAGAATGTTAAACGGCAGGCCGTAGCGCAGCGTCAGTTCGCCCACAATCGGTTTGTGCGTGCTGTGCCCGGTAAAGGTCAGCCTGATGACCGTGCCTTCCAGATCGTTTGCCAGTTCGGTATTGAAGGTTTCTTCTTCAGCATACTGGCTCACCTGACGGACAAACTGCTGCGTAATCGGCTGCTGCGGATGGGTAAAGACGCTCAGCACGTCTCCCTCTTCCACCACTTTACCGTTCTCCATCACCGCCACGCGGTCGCAGATTTTGCGCACTACGTGCATCTCGTGCGTGATCAGCACGATGGTCAGCCTGAAACGACGGTTAATATCCAGCAGCAGATCGAGGATCTGATCGGTGGTCTGCGGGTCAAGCGCGGAGGTGGCTTCATCGCAGAGCAGCACATCCGGGCGATTAGCCAGCGCACGCGCAATGCCCACGCGCTGCTTTTGCCCACCGCTCAGCTGTGATGGATAGGCATGCTCGCGACCTTTCAGGCCAACGAGTTCAATAAGCTCGGCCACGCGGGCCTTAATGTCGGCTTTCGGTACGCCGGCAATTTGCATCGAGAACGCAATATTCTCGCTGACCGTGCGCGACCACAGCAGGTTGAAGTGCTGAAACACCATGCTGATCTTCAGACGCGCCTGGCGCAGGGCTTCACCTTTTGCGGCAGAAATGTTCTGCCCGTTGATGGTTACGCTGCCGCTGCTCGGTTTTTCCAGACCATTCAGCAAGCGAATAAGCGTACTTTTACCTGCGCCGCTGTAACCGATGATCCCGTATATCTGTCCCTGTGCTATCGTCAAATTGACGTTATCAACGGCCGTGAGCGCCACCTTTCCGTTGTCAAAAACCTTCGAAATATTGCTGAGAACTATCATTCTTATTCGTTATCCGTGCCGCCCGCGGCGGTTTAGAAGTATGGATGTCCAAACGATAGTAAACAGGCGTTATCAGCTTTTAAATGAACAAAAAAGAATGTGTTATAACTTTGGGGAATAAATAGCGGATTTACCGGGTGGGCAGCATTTAGATGAATTTCAGCAATGATTATCTGCCTGATGTATATCTGCTGGCTGACACCCTGCAAAAACGCTCATTTTTGCAGCATTTTATGCGGATATAGCCATCCTCACATCCAGACAACTTTACGTCTTGCTGTCCTGACATCCAAAAACATCATTTATATTCCTTTCTGTTCTAAAAAGCAGTGAATGGTTCTTTATTGAGAAAATTTCACCGCCCTATCATCCCGTCATGACATCCAGAAAGGAAAACATCATGACGATTTATCACTCCGTCACCGAACTGATTGGTCGTACCCCGCTGATCCAGCTGCATAAGCTTGATACCGGTCCCTGCTCGCTCTTTCTGAAGCTGGAAAACCAAAATCCGGGCGGTTCGATTAAGGATCGCGTTGCGCTGTCGATGATTAACGAAGCGGAACGTACCGGTAAGCTGCAGCCTGGCGGCACGATAATTGAAGCCACGGCGGGCAATACCGGTCTCGGCCTGGCCCTGATCGCCGCCCAGAAAGGCTACTCGCTGATCCTGGTGGTGCCGGACAAAATGAGCCGCGAGAAGATTTTCCACCTGCGCGCGCTGGGTGCCCAGGTGGTGCTGACCCGCTCCGACGTTAACAAAGGCCATCCTGCCTATTACCAGGATTACGCCCAGCGTCTGGCTAACGAACTGCCGGGCGCGTTTTACATCGACCAATTCAACAACGAAGCCAACCCGCTGGCGCACCGCACCACCACGGCGCCTGAGCTGTATGAACAGCTTGACGGCAGGATCGACGCCATCGTCGTGGGTGTCGGCTCAGGCGGCACGCTGGGCGGCCTGCAGGCGTGGTTCGCCGAGCACTCTCCGCACACGGAATTTGTCCTGGCTGACCCGGCCGGATCCGTTCTCGCCGACCAGGTGGAAACCGGACGCTACCACGACGCGGGCTCCTGGCTGGTTGAGGGCATTGGCGAAGACTTTGTTCCTCCGCTGGCCCACATTGAAGGGGTGAATCGCGCCTGGCGCATCACCGACCGCGAAGCGTTCACCACCGCGCGCGAGCTGCTGAAAACGGAAGGCATTTTGGCGGGCTCCTCCAGCGGCACGCTGCTGGCGGCCGCGCTGAAATATTGCCAGGCGCAGAGCACACCGAAGCGCGTGGTGACCTTCGCCTGCGACAGCGGCAATAAATATCTTTCGAAGATGTTTAACGACGACTGGATGCGACAGCAGGGGCTTATCACGCGTCCTCAGGCCGGCGATCTCTCCGACTACATCGCCCTGCGCCACGACGAAGGTGCCACCGTCACCGCGGCCCCGGACGACACGCTTTCCACCGTCCTGGCGCGCATGCGTCTGTATGACATCTCCCAGCTGCCGGTGCTGGAGAACGGCAAGGTGGGGGGCATTATCGACGAGTGGGATCTCCTGCGGCATATCGGCGGCGACGGCGATCGCTTCGCGCTGCCGGTGACGGCAGCCATGACGCGTCAGGTCGAGTTCCTTGACAAGCACGCGCCGGAAAGCGCCCTGCACGCCATCTTCGACCGCGGCCTGGTGGCCGTCATTAATGACAACGACCGTTTTCTCGGTCTGATTACGCGCAGCGACGTTCTGACCGCCTGGCGCAACCGTCTACAGCAATAAAGGAATCAATGATGAAAAATCTGGCCACCCTCAGCGTTCACAGCGGCGAATTTAACGACCAGCACGGCGCCGTTATGCCGCCAATTTACGCCACCTCGACGTTTGCGCAACCCGCGCCCGGGGAGCATACCGGCTACGAGTACTCCCGCAGCGGCAACCCTACCCGCCATGCGCTGGAAACGGCGATTGCCGAACTGGAAGGCGGCACGCGCGGCTACGCTTTTGCCTCCGGTCTGGCGGCCATCTCCACGGTGCTCGAGCTGCTGGATAAAGACAGCCATATTGTCGCCATTGATGACGTATACGGCGGGACGTACCGCCTGATTGAAAACGTGCGCAAGCGCAGCACCGGGCTGCAGGTCAGCTGGGTCAAACCGGACGACCTGGCCGGGCTCGAGGCCGCCATTCGCCCGGAAACGCGTATGGTCTGGGTCGAAACGCCAACCAACCCGCTGCTGAAGCTGGCGGATCTGGCGGCGATTGCGGCGATCGCCCGTCGTCATAACGTCATCAGCGTGGCGGATAACACCTTCGCGTCGCCGGTGATCCACCGTCCGCTGGAGTCCGGGTTCGATATCGTAGTTCACTCGGCCACTAAATACCTTAACGGCCACTCTGACGTCGTCGCCGGGCTGGCGGTGGTGGGCGATAACAAGGCGCTGGCGGACAAGCTCGGCTATCTGCAGAACGCGGTGGGCGGCGTTCTGGATCCGTTCAGCAGCTTCCTGACGCTGCGCGGTATTCGCACGCTCGCGCTGAGGGTCGAAAAGCACAGCACCAACGCGCTGGCCATTGCGCAATGGCTGGAGCAGCATCCGCTGGTCGAAAACGTGTACTATCCAGGACTGGAATCGCATCCGCAGTACCAGCTTGCCCGCACGCAGATGGCGCTGCCCGGTGGCATGATTTCCGTCGTGGTAAAAGGCGATGCGCAACGCGCCACCGAGGTGATTCGCAACCTGAAGTTGTTCACCCTTGCGGAAAGCCTGGGCGGCGTGGAAAGTCTGGTGAGCCAGCCTTACAGCATGACCCACGCCTCAATTCCGCTTGAGCAACGTCTGGCGAACGGCATTGTGCCGCAGCTGATCCGTCTGTCGGTGGGGATTGAAGATCCTAAAGACCTGATTGCCGACCTCAGCCAGGCGCTGCAAAAATAAGCAAAGTGCGGCAGGTCCCTCACCTGCCGCGATAAGTTGTCATCATGGCTTAACGCCTTGATAACAATATTATGTGAAACAGCACAGATTATTTCTGAAACACCGTTTCCATTTTCCTTTTATCTTAAAATCAGCGTATAATGCGCGCCTAATCCCTGGTGAATGGTTTCAGCGCTTGGAATACAAAAAACAACGTACAACTTCTCCTCTCCTTCGTTGGGCTGTCACTCAGGCACACTTTCTTCTGCACGCTCATTTGATGTCTCCTATCCTTAGTGCGTGTCATATACTCTTTTGCAACACAGGTTTGACTCCGCGGCGGTGCGCCCCCGGAGCGAGATTTCCATATCCTTCCCAACTTAAAGACTAAGACTGTCATGAAAAAGACGAAAATTGTTTGTACTATCGGCCCGAAAACCGAATCTGAAGAGATGCTGAGCAAAATGCTGGATGCCGGCATGAACGTGATGCGTCTGAACTTCTCCCACGGTGACTACGCAGAGCACGGCCAGCGCATCCAGAACTTGCGCAACGTGATGAGCAAGACCGGTAAAAAAGCGGCCATCCTGCTGGATACCAAAGGTCCAGAAATCCGTACCATCAAGCTGGAAGGCGGTAACGACGTCTCTCTGAAAGCGGGCCAGACCTTCACCTTCACCACCGACAAATCCGTTATCGGCAACAGCGAAATCGTTGCAGTGACCTACGAAGGCTTCACCAGCGATCTGTCCGTTGGTAACACCGTGCTGGTCGACGATGGCCTGATCGGTATGGAAGTCACCGCTATCGAAGGCAACAAAGTTATCTGTAAAGTGCTGAACAACGGCGACCTGGGCGAAAACAAAGGCGTTAACCTGCCGGGCGTCTCCATCGCGCTGCCAGCCCTGGCTGAAAAAGACAAGCAGGACCTGATCTTCGGCTGCGAGCAAGGCGTTGACTTCGTCGCGGCCTCCTTCATCCGTAAGCGTTCCGACGTGGTTGAAATCCGTGAGCACCTGAAAGCACACGGCGGCGAGAAGATCCAGATCATCTCCAAAATCGAAAACCAGGAAGGCCTGAACAACTTCGACGAAATCCTCGAAGCGTCTGACGGCATCATGGTTGCACGTGGTGACCTGGGCGTTGAAATCCCGGTTGAAGAAGTGATCTTCGCGCAGAAGATGATGATCGAGAAGTGTGTGCGCGCGCGTAAAGTGGTTATCACCGCCACGCAGATGCTGGACTCCATGATCAAAAACCCACGCCCAACCCGCGCTGAAGCAGGCGACGTGGCAAACGCCATTCTCGACGGTACTGACGCAGTAATGCTGTCCGGTGAATCCGCGAAAGGTAAATACCCGCTGGAAGCGGTCGGCATCATGGCGACCATCTGTGAACGTACTGACCGCGTGATGACCAGCCGTCTGGACTTCAACAACGACAGCCGCAAGCTGCGTATCACCGAAGCAGTATGCCGCGGTGCGGTAGAAACTGCTGAGAAACTGGAAGCACCACTGATTGTGGTTGCTACTCAGGGCGGTAAATCTGCGCGCGCCGTGCGTAAATACTTCCCGGATGCGACCATCCTGGCCCTGACCACCAACGAAACCACTGCTCGTCAGCTGGTGCTGAGCAAAGGCGTCGTTGCGCACCTGGTTAAAGAGATCGCCTCTACTGACGATTTCTACATTCAGGGTAAAGCACTGGCTCTGGAAAGCGGTCTGGCACAGAAAGGCGACGTTGTGGTCATGGTTTCTGGCGCCCTGGTACCAAGCGGCACCACCAATACCGCATCTGTTCACGTGCTGTAATAATTCCCGAACGAATTAATTTGGATAAAAAGCGCCCATTGGGCGCTTTTTTTATTCCCGGCATTAGCCAAACGCATTCAAAATGCAAATCGGGTTTTTCTATTTAATTGCGAATTATCTAAGATGAATCCGATGATAAATGCCTTTTTTTCCTTAGATTTTTGCCTGAAAAGGGCTGATTCGGTGCTTCTTTGAGCGAACGATCAAAAATAGGTGTATTCCCATCAAAAAAATATTCTCAACCCAAAAAACTTTGTGTAATACTTGTAACGCTACATGGAGATTAACTCAATCTAGAGGGTATTAATAATGAATCGTACTAAACTGGTACTGGGCGCGGTAATCCTGGGTTCTACTCTGCTGGCTGGTTGCTCCAGCAACGCTAAAATCGATCAGCTGTCTTCTGACGTTCAGACTCTGAACGCTAAAGTTGACCAGCTGAGCAACGACGTGAACGCAATGCGTTCCGACGTTCAGGCTGCTAAAGACGACGCAGCTCGCGCTAACCAGCGTCTGGACAACCAGGCTACTAAATACCGTAAGTAATAGTACCTGTTAATAAAATGGCGCACATTGTGCGCCATTTTTTTTGCCTGCGTCAAACGCCTACTGCGTCACCCTCTCCCCTTCATCTTCCGCCACCGCAGCAGACACCCGGCTGTTCTGCACCGACAACACGCTATTGCTGGCTGACGGGCCGCTACCGGACGACACGATAACCGGGATCCCGGCACGACGTGACAGCGCTTTATCAATCAGCGCCTTATCGCTTCCTGCCTGAGAAACAAAGGCCGCAAAGTCGGCGGAATGGGTAATGGGCGAGACCTGCGGATTTTCCCCTTCTACCTGCGCCAGCGGACGGTGGACCTCAATATAGCGTTTACCATCCGGCTCCACGGAAAACTTCACGGGTTCATTAATAATCTGCACCCGCGTGCCCACCCGCACCTGTTCGAACAGCGCCTTAATGTCCGGGGCGTTCATCCGCATACAGCCAGAGCTGACACGCAGGCCAACGCTGTCCGGCGCGCTGGTGCCATGAATGAGATATTCCCCATTCCCCACGCCTAAACGCAGCGCGAAGCGTCCTAGCGGGTTATTTGGCCCGGCAGGGACCACCGGAGGCAGTTTAATGCCCTGCTCCAGAGAACGTGCTCGTATGCCCGGCGTGGGTGTCCAGGTGGGATTCGGGATCTTCTGGCTCACCCGCGTGGTCGTCACCGGCGTTTCCAGCCCCAGTTGCCCAATACCCAGAGGATAAACCTGAACAATATTTTGCCCCGGCGGGAAGTAGTAGAGCCGAAGCTCAGCAAGATTCACCACAATCCCCTCACGGGGCGTATCCGGCAGCAGCATTTGCGACGGAATGGTTATCACGGTGCCCGGCGCAGGGTTTACCGGCGCAATGGTATTGTTGGTTTCCAGGAGCACCTGCGCCGCCGTATTAAACCGGCGGGCGATGGTCTGCAGCTTATTATCCCCTTCCTGTATCGTGTAGGTTTGATTTTGCCCAATCAGACGACTGCCTGCGGGCGGCAACGGATAGTCCATCGCGCGGGCCGATTGAAGGGCGCCGAGCGAACTGAGGAGTAATAGAGTAATGAGAGACGCGCGCTTCATGCTGAGATTCCTTATCCACTGACAGAACGCCAGAAAGCTGAAAAACCAGCGAGGCGGGAACCACCTCGCGAAACAGAATGAATGCTGTTCTGTAAGTCTAGCTAAGGATTGCAGCTTTGGCGCGGATGGCGCGAATCATCGCTTCCAGTCCCTGAGAGCGGGACGGGGTGAGGTGTTGGGTTAAGGCCATTTTTTCAAACCACGGACGAACATCGAACGCGACGATATCCTGCGCAGACATCTGCTGGTAAAGGCTAAAGACGACCGCAATAAGCCCTTTTACAATGGCGGCATCGCTGTCGCCGCGCAATTCGATCGTGCCGTCATCCGCCTGCGCCATCACAATCCACACCTGGCTCTGGCAGCCCTGAATACTGTTCTGCGGGCTGTGCGCCTCTTCACCGAGCGGCGGCAAACGCTGTCCCAGCTCGATGATATAGAGATACTTCTCTTCCCAGTTTGCGCAACGCGAGAAGTTGCGCAGTAATTTATCTTTGTCCGGCAGCTCTGCCATCTTTCGCCTCTCCGTTAGCCCAGCAGCTGATGAATGCGCTTCAGCCCCGCCACCAGCCTGTCGACCTCTTCCGTCGTGTTGTACATCACCAGCGATGCGCGGCACATTGCCGGTACCTGGTAAAACGCCATCAGCGGCATGGCGCAGTGGTGCCCGGTGCGGACCGCCACGCCGTAGTTATCGAGGAAACTGCCCACGTCATAGGCGTGGTGTTTCCCAAGATTAAACGCGATTACCCCTTGCCGATCGGCAGGCCCGTAGAGGGTTAAATCCGGCACGCTGGCAAGCTCTGCAAGCGCGTAGTGCATCAGCAGCTGTTCATACTCCTGAATGGCATCAAGACCGATGGCAGAGACGTAAGAGACCGCCGCCCCCAGCCCGATAATGCCCCCGGTGTTGGGCGTGCCCGCCTCAAAACGCCACGGGGCGCGCGCGTAGGTCGTGCCTTCCGTCAGGCTGACGGTGGCGATCATTGACCCGCCCCCTTCCCACGGCGGCATCGCCTGCAGGATCTCTTCTTTCACATACAGCACGCCAATCCCGGTCGGCCCGTAGAGCTTGTGGCCTGAAAAGACGTAGAAATCACAGTCCAGCGCCTGGACGTCAACCGCGTGGTGCATCACCGCCTGCGCGCCGTCAATCAGGACCTTTGCGCCCGCCTGATGGGCCTTCTCGACGATCTCTGCCACCGGGTTTTCGGTCCCCAGCACGTTGGAGACCTGGGTAACCGCCACCAGCCGCGTGCGGTCATCCAGCAAGAGGTCAAGCTGCTCAAGCTGAAGCGTCCCGTCAGCGTTTAGCGGGATCACCCGCAGCTGGGCGCCCACGCGCTCGCAGAGCATCTGCCACGGCACGATATTGGCGTGGTGCTCCATCTGGGTGATGATGATGTTATCCCCCGCGTGGACCTGCGCGTTGCCCCAGCTGTTAGCGACAAGGTTGATCCCTTCGGTGGTCCCGCGAACAAAGACCAGTTCTTCCGGCGAGCGGGCGTTAAGAAAAGCGGCAAGCTGCGTGCGCACGTTTTCCATCCGCTGGGTCGCCTCTGCGCTCAGGGTATGGATACCGCGATGCACGGCGGCATAGCCGTGGCGATAGAACTCGGCTTCGGCATCCACCACCTGATTCGGCTTCTGCGCGCTGGCCGCGCTGTCCAGATAGGCCAGCGGCAGACCGTTTACTTCACGGGTCAGAACCGGGAAATCTGCCCGTACTTTTTCGACGGGAAAACTCATGCTTCGCCTCCAGGCAGGCGCTGACCGATCCGATCCAGCACCTGCAGTTTTAACTGACCATCGTGCAGCGCTTCCGTCAGTTCGGCGGCAAACGCGTAGATAATCATTTTCTGCGCCGCCTGCTGGTCGATGCCGCGAGAGCGCAGGTAGAACATCTGCTCGTCGTCGATTCGCCCGACCGTCGCACCGTGGCTGCACTTCACGTCGTCGGCGTAGATCTCCAGCTGCGGCTTGGTGTCCACCTCTGCCAGGCGACCTAACAGCAGATTGTTGTTGGTCATCTGCCCGTCGGTTTTAATGGCGTGCTGCGCCACGTTAATCAGGCCGTTAAACACCGCACGCCCTTTATCACTCACGATGGTTTTATGCAGCTGGCGGCTGTTGCAGTAGCCTTTGTTGTGCTCCAGCCAGGTGCGCGTGTCACACACTTCTGATTTAACCGGCATCGCCAGGCTGTTGATGCGCAGCGTGGTGTTTTCACCGTTAAGCTGCGTGCTGGTGTTGTGGCGCAGCACCGCCCCGCCGAGCAGGAAGCTGTGGCTGTACGCGGCGGCATCCTGTCCCAGGACAATGTCGTTATGGGCAAAGTGGTGGCTCTGCGCATTCTCAAACGCCAGCTTGATGTGGTGTAGCTGGGCATTCGCCGCCACGTTCATCGTCAGTCGCGACCCGGTAAAGTGACGTGTCTCATTGAGGCTGACGTAGTGTTCGATGACCGTGGCCTCCGCCCCCTCCGCCAGCTCAAGATGGTGGCGATAGTGCGCGGTATTGATTTCGGCGCCGTCCAGACCCTGAGTGATGTGCATCAGCAGCAGCGGTTTGGCCGGACGCTGGTTACGCTTCACGCCGATATGCGTCACGCTGCGGGCCAGGCTTTCGGTCAGGTGCAGAAAGACCTCAGGCTGAACCGGGGCGTTCAGGCGCTGGCGATCGTCGTTTATCTCAATCTCAAAGCCGCTCTCCTGGAGCGTGTCGCTCAGCTCAGGGCGGAACTGACCGTCGACAAACACCAGGCGCACGGCATCGACACGCAACGCCAGTGCGTCGCGCTGCGCCGAAGTGAGATCCGCCAGACGGGCCACAAACTCGGCGTTCAGCAAGCCATCAAGCGGGGTGTACTTCCAGTTCTCATGCTTACGCGTCGGCAGGCCAAGACGCAGCATCTGCTGCAGATGCTGCTGCGCCTGCTCGGAGCGCGTGCCGCCCTGGGCCTCAAACAGCCGGTGCCACTGCTGGAGCGCATTACTGCTGTTCGGTAAGCCAGCCATAACCCTGCTCCTCCAGTTGTTTAACCAGCGTGAAATCACCGGATTTCACAATGCGCCCCTGGTAAAGCACGTGGACGTAATCCGGCTTGATGTAGTCCAGAATGCGCTGGTAGTGGGTGACGATAATAAACGAGCGCTTGCCGTCGCGCAGGGCGTTCACCCCGTCGGCGACAATCTTCAGGGCGTCGATATCCAGACCAGAGTCGGTCTCATCCAGAATGCACAGCTCGGGCTCCAGCACCGCCATCTGCAAAATGTCGTTACGCTTTTTCTCGCCGCCGGAAAAACCGACGTTCACCGAGCGGGTGAGCAAATCTTCCGGCATTTTCAGCAGCTTGATTTTCTCTTCCATTAAATCCTGGAAGTCGAAGCGGTCGAGCGCCTCCAGCCCCCGGTATTTCCGCACCGCGTTGAGCGCGGTTTGCAGGAAGAACTGGTTGCTGACGCCGGGGATTTCTACCGGATACTGGAAGGCCATAAAGATGCCCTCGCCCGCGCGGTCTTCCGGCGACATCTCCAGCAGATCTTTGCCGTTAAATTCGACCGAGCCGTGGGTCACCTCATAATCTTCGCGTCCCGCCAGCGTCGCAGAAAGCGTACTTTTCCCGGAACCGTTCGGCCCCATGATGGCGTGGACTTCGCCCGGCTTGACGTCAAAATTGAGGCCACGCAGGATGGCTTTATCTTCTACGCTGACCTGTAAATCTTTAATGCTTAACATGTGCTTTCCTTAACCGACGCTGTGTTCAAGACTGATGGCGAGGAGTTTCTGGGCTTCAACGGCAAATTCCAGCGGCAGTTCAGAGAACACGTCCTTACAGAAGCCGTTTACGATCATCGAGATGGCATCCTCTTCGCTGATCCCGCGCTGCAGGCAGTAGAAGAGATGATCTTCCCCAATCCGTGACGTGGTCGCCTCGTGCTCCAGCTGGGCCGTGTTATTACGGCATTCGACGTATGGGAAGGTATGCGCCCCGCAGTCAGCGCCAATCAGCATCGAGTCACACTGGGTGAAGTTTCGCGCATTGGTCGCCGTCGGCATGATTTTCACCAGCCCGCGATAGCTGTTCTGACTGTGTCCGGCGGAAATCCCTTTCGAGATGATGGTCGATCTGGTGTTTTTACCGATGTGGATCATCTTGGTGCCGGTATCGGCCTGCTGATGGCCGCTGGTGAGCGCCACCGAGTAGAACTCGCCGATGGAGTTATCCCCGCGCAGGATGCAGCTCGGGTATTTCCAGGTGATGGCCGAGCCGGTTTCGGACTGGGTCCACGACATCTTGCTGTTTTCGCCTTCGCACAGCGCACGCTTGGTCACGAAGTTCAGGATGCCGCCGGTATTGCCGTCGCCCGGGAACCAGTTTTGCACCGTCGAGTATTTCACCTCGGCGTCTTTATGGATGATGACCTCCACCACCGCCGCGTGCAGCTGATAGCTGTCGCGCACAGGTGCGGAACACCCTTCGATGTAGCTGACGTAGCTGCCTTCATCCGCGACCAGAATGGTACGTTCGAACTGGCCGGTTTTTTCGGCATTAATGCGGAAATAGGTGGAAAGCTCCATCGGACAGCGCACGCCTTTCGGCACGTAAATAAAGGTGCCGTCCGAGGCCACCGCCGCGTTAAGCGCCGCAAAGAAGTTGTCGTTAGAGGGCACCACGGTTCCGATGTACTTTTTCACCAGTTCAGGATGATCGTGAATCGCTTCGCCGAAGGAGCAGAAAATGATCCCCTGCTCTGCCAGCTTCTCGCGGTAGGTGGTGGCCACCGAGACCGAGTCAAAGATAGCGTCCACCGCCACCTCTTTCCCTTCGCGCACCGGTACGCCCAGCTGGTTGAAGGCTTCTTCTACCTCTTTGCTGAGGAAACTGTTCTCCGCGCCGGTTTGCTGCACCGCGCCGGGCTGCGAGGCGCAGGTGTCATCGCAGCTGCCGCAGGAGGGCGCGGAGTAGTAGCTGTAATCCTGATAATTAAGCTTATCGTAGTGGGCTTTCAGCCAGTGCGGCTCTTCCATCTCCAGCCAGGCGCGGTAGGCGCTCAGGCGAAACTCCAGCATCCACTCGGGCTCGTTACGTTTCGCCGAGATCGCCCGCACGACATCTTCATTGATGCCTTTTGCCAGCTCATCGGTCTGCAGCTGGGTGAAGAACCCCTCTTTATAGTTGAGGTGCCCGCCGCTCCAGGTATTTACTTCACTCGTTGCTTCAGTATTACGAGACATAGTTCCGCCTATACCCCAAAGCTTTCGCCGCAGCCGCATTCGTTCTGGGCTTTCGTGTTATGAAATTTGAATAACTGGTTTAAGCCTTCGCGGACGTAGTCCACTTCGGTGCCGTCGATAAAGGGCATGGCCTGCAGCGCGACGTACAGTTTTGCGCCGTCGGTCTCAAACACCAGGTCATCTTTCTCGGGTTCGGTGACGGTATCAAGCACGTAACCGAAACCTGCGCAGCCGGTCTGTTTGACACCTAAACGCACGCCGAGGATCTCGGGCTTTTTCGCCACCAGCTCGTGAATATGTGCCGCCGCCGCTGGCGTGAGCGTTAACCCGCGCCAGGCAAAATCGGCAGGATTAAAGGTTTCTGAATGCAGTTCCATAGGTCCACCTCATCTGATAAGCCATCAGGGCATAACACCATGTTAGTGATAACGATTATCACTTCAACCCTCTGTCAGCAGGGGCATTCGGCTAAACCGCCCTTTTTGCCTACTTTTATTAAGCATAGACCCTGTGGCAGGATGCAGGCAGGATGGATTTAATTGTTCAATGCATTGATTAATAATGCATTTCGTTGTGGCATTCGGGCAGGAGAGGAGAAACGTAAAATATGCATTGGAAATGCCTATTTTTGAGATAGCTTTTGCATGGAAAGTGACAAAAATAAAAAAAGGCCCTCAAGGCCTCTTACACTTAATGATGAAATGAGACAGCAAACCCCTGTTCACGCCAGTGGTCGAGCTGTTCCTGCTGTCGAGGCGTTGGCGATTTCCCCGTCCAGACGAAGATTTTTTGCCCCGGGAACAGTTCAGGACGCGGCGAATCAATCGGTTCTGCCAGGACGTCGATGTGCCAGCCCTTCTGCGCTAAGCGCGCGGCTTCGAGCCACAGATGGGTGCGGTCATCGCACTCCCAGCCGATCAGGAGAGCGTCTTTACCGGCTTTCTTACGGGACTCCGCCAGGCTTGCAATCGCGAATTCAATCAGGACTCCGTCTAACAGGCTCGCCATGTGACGCACGGTATTTTGGTCCTGGTTCATCCGCTGACGGACGGGAGAAATGATATTGTCAATCAGGGAATCTATCGGGTGATCGCGGCGGAACTCGCCAATTTTGGCGCGCAGCTTTGCCGGGCTGGCGTAGCGCAGAACGGTCATCATCTCTTCCTGGAACGAGACCCAGTTGCCCTGAGTCAACACTTCCTTGTTTTCCAGCAAGGCTTTTACTTTCCCGACCGAAACGCCGCTCTTCATCAGGCGTTTGATCTCTTCTATACGCAGGATATCTTCATCGTCAAACTGACGATGGCCCCCTTCGCTGCGCTGCGGCTTCAACAATCCATAACGGCGCTGCCAGGCACGCAGCGTAACGGGGTTGATACCGCATCGTTCGGCCACTTCGCCGATACTGTAATAGGCCATTAACTCCCTCACGCTCAGAACTTCCATACCTAACTGCACCAACCTTATCAGATTGTACAAACCATTTGTATAACTAAGACCGCATTTTGAACGGGTGAATGGCTTACCACCCCATCCACCTGTTAATACATTGTTGTATAAAATTTACCGTTCGTACAGTAACGTCTGCCAGATTGTGTACAGCTTTATCACAATTCGAACTTTTTCTCCGGCCAGGCAATGGCTGGAATCCCGCCGTGCCGGGGGCTGGCAAAAAGATGCCCCTGGAACTGGGAAATTCCCGCAGATTCCAGCCACATCCACTCTTCTGCCTTCTCTACCCCCACCGCGCAGAACTGGATTTCAAGCGAGGAACAGCATTTGATGATCGCCTGAATGATGGCCTGTCGGGGGCCACTTTTATGCACGTTCGCGACCAGATCGCGATTAATCTTAATTCTGTCAGGCTGGAAGTGGGCCAGCAGCTGCAGCCCGGCAAAACCGGCACCAAAGTGATCGATCGTCACGCTGATACCCGCGCTTTTTAACTGCCTGACCGAATCCGTGAATTCATCAAAACGGGAAATGGCTTCGCTCTCGGTGAACTCCACCACGATTTGCTCAGGTACAAAACCGTTTGCTTCAATCGCGGTGAGCAGAAAATCCACGGCGTTGGGAATGTTAACCAGCGTCATAGGAAGCAGGTTAAGGGATAACGTCTGGTCCTGTAACCCCAGCGCGCTGGCCATGGAGAGCGCCACCTGCTTGCTTTGCAAATCAGACGCGTACACTTCCTCATGCGGAAGGCTGGCGAAATAAGCCCCCGGCGAGTCGCCGGACGGGGTGCGGAGAAGCGCCTCCCAGGAGACAACCTGCTGCATAAATGGATCGACTATCGGCTGGAACGCGAAGCTGCAATCCGCCCCCTTCGCGACCACCTCAGGTTGCGCGGACAAGCGCGTTTCTTCGCGAACGAATTCCCATGAGTCCGCAGGCGGCAGTTCAAAATAGTTCGCTTTTTCCGTGGCCTCGACAAAGGTGCGGAAAAACTGCAGAGGGCGGTCGTTATACGTCAGCTGGTAGCGTGTCGTCCCCTTATTGAGCACCTGCTGCAGTACCTCGTCCCTGTCGAAGTGGCGCAAATCAAAAAGCTCCATACCCACGTTGCCAAAACGCCGGACAGGCCCGTGATCGCGCATTAACTCGACCACGTTATGGTGGCGCGGGTCGTTGCAGATCTGCTCATAGATAGCCGAAACGTGCTCAACCGGCCCTTCCAGCAGTTGAAAAAAATGTGTGCCGTTAAACAGCAAGATCCCCGTGACATTGGATTGCCGATTTTTACGATTTGCAGCAGCGACCATTGCTTCCAGCGCTTTCACTGGAACGTCCTCGCAGATATGACTGCGGTAAATGATGGTTGTGAGCATGCTATTCCTGGGGGGTTAGGGTTTTGGCCACAAAAGACGTGGGGAATGTTTATTTATAGCACATTAATTGCCTGACAAATAATTTACATCTCAACCATTTACGGCAGTTAATGAGACCGTTTGACTCGGCTGTACAACTTACCAGCACATGCGCTTTTTGTACAATATATCCTGCACTCTACCCCCATCACAACGCCAACCCAACGCAATGAAAAATAAATGATTTATAAGATATATCGAAAAAAATCTAAAAATCTGTACATTTTAGATGTACAGATTTGGAAATTGTGTATACCTTAAATGTAACGTTACTGATTACAAAATTTTACAGGAGCGAAACATGCAGCAGAAAGGTTACGTCGCAGATTCCGCAGCAGCAATCGCACAGTACTTAGAAAAAGCCGCGCTTCCGACCCAACAGGAAACGCTGGGGCAGGTGGTTGTTGAAATTCTCAGCGACGGGCGAAACCTTAATCGCAAATCGCTTTGTACAAAATTGCTCAGCCGCCTCGAAAAGGCCGATGGGCCGGAAGAGGAAGAGCATTACCACATGCTGCTTGGTCTGCTCTTCGAACGGTAAGGATATGAATCGCAGTAACGCAGACCGACTGATAGACCAGCTTATCGGTGAAGCCGTTCTCTCTCTTCTGAAAGAGCGGGGGCCGGTGACAACGGAAGGCTTGCTACAGCGTCTGCGGGTCATGAAAGAACATGAAAAGGATCCCCAGCGGCGGGAGACACTTGCGGTGGTGATTGCCGAGATCGGCTCAAACAGCATCGCCTTTACACGTCGCAGAACCGCGCAAGGACGAACAAAAAGAGAGGGATCTCTCAACGATAACCGAGACAATGTAGTGCCGTTATTTGGAAGTGGAAAACCGTCCGATCCCAAAAAAATACATTGACTGCAATTTAACAGCTACGGTGAGAACAAATGAGACAAAATATTCAGCTTCAACCCGAATATCACTCTGCTTTTTTAGACAGTGCGCTGGCGGAGTATTTCCGCCATGCAGGCGATCGTTTTGCTGAAGAGTCCGCTATTTTTTCTACTGCAGTACGCTGTGTTCTGGCCTCTGAAGGCCATCTTTCCAATAAAGCGATCATCCTCTGGCTCATTCAGACGCTGGAATCCACCAACGACGTGGTTCAGGCGGATGTGATTCGTAAGACGCTGGAAATCGTGGTGGGTTACACCATGGACGATCTCTGAGTTCCTGCTGGCCGCGCCCCCTAACGTGTCATCGTCAAAACTGACGATCGGCCTGACGATGACACGCGCCCTCCCCCATAACACCCTGTAATACACGCAAAGCCAACCTGGCACGCTTCCTGCTTATCTCCGCATACGGGACTGGTTTTCCAGTCAACTTTGCTTCATTTCTTAACAGGTCTGTTATTGATGAAAAAGATCACCAGCGTCTGCCCGTACTGCGGTGCAGGCTGTAAATTGAACCTTGTCGTTGAAAATAACCGTATCATCCGTGCCGAAGCGGCAGAGGGGGTCACAAACCAGGGCACCTTATGTCTGAAAGGGTTTTACGGCTGGGACTTCCTCAACGACACCCGTCTTCTCACCCCCCGCCTTACCCAGCCCATGATCCGCTACCGCAAAGGCGAAGCCTTCACCCCCGTTACCTGGAAAGAGGCGATCCGCTACACCGCCCACAGGCTCAGCAGCATTAAAGCGCAGCACGGGCCGCGGTCGATCATGACCACCGGCTCCTCTCGCGGCACCGGCAATGAAACCAACTACGTAATGCAAAAGTTTGCCCGCGCGGTGCTGAACACCAACAACGTGGACTGCTGCGCGCGCGTCTGTCATGGCCCGTCCGTGGCGGGTTTACAGGAAACGCTCGGCAACGGCGCGATGAGCAACTCCATTAACGATATTGAAAACTCAAAATGCCTGCTGGTGTTTGGCTATAACTGCGCGGACTCCCACCCTATCGTTGCCCGCCGCGTGCTGAAAGCGCGTGAAAACGGCGCAAAAATTATCGTCTGCGATCCGCGGCGTATTGAAACGGCGCGTATTGCCGATCAACATCTGCAGCTGAAAAATGGCAGCAACATGGCGCTGGTGAACGCCTTTGGCTATGTGCTGCTGGAAGAGGAGCTGTACGACAAAAGCTACGTGGCGCGCTTTACGGAAGGGCTTGAGGCCTACCGGCAAACGGTAAAAGACTATGCGCCTGAGAAGGTCGAACATCTTACCGGCATCCCCGCCCGTGATGTCCGCCAGGCGATGCGCACGTTCGCGGCGGCTCCTTCTGCTACCGTGATGTGGGGAATGGGCGTGACCCAGTTTGGTCAGGCCGTTGATGTGGTCAAAGGGCTGTCCAGCCTGGCGCTGCTGACCGGGAATCTCGGTCGCCCCGCCGTCGGCGTCGGACCGGTGCGCGGTCAGAACAACGTCCAGGGTGCCTGCGATATGGGCGTACTGCCGAATATGTTCCCCGGCTATCAGGATGTGACCGACCCGGCGGTCCGGCAGAAGTTCGCTGATGCCTGGGGTATTGATGTCAATAAAATGGACGATCGCGTCGGGACGCGCATTACCGAAGTGCCGCATCTTGCGCTGGAAGGCAAGGTCAAAGCCTATTACATCATGGGAGAAGATCCGCTCCAGACGGAAGCCGATCTCGGCCTGGTGCGCAGCGGTTTTGAAGCGCTCGATTTTGTCGTGGTTCAGGACATCTTTATGACCAAAACGGCAGAGGTGGCGGACGTTCTGCTTCCGGCTACCTCATGGGGTGAACACGGCGGCGTCTTTACCTGTGCCGATCGCGGCTTCCAGCGTTTTGGCAAAGCCATTGAAGCCAGCGGCAACGTGAAGCGCGACTGGGAGATCATCAGCCTGCTCGCCACCGAGATGGGCTACCCGATGCATTATGACTCCAACCAGCAGATCTGGGACGAGATGCGCGACCTGTGCCCGCTCTTCGACGGCGTGACGTATGAAAAAATGGGCGAGATGGGCCACGTTCAATGGCCGTGCCCGACGCTGGATCATCCCGGTACGCCGTACCTGTACAAAGATAATCAGTTCGATACCCCAACCGGTAAAGGGCAGCTCTTTGCCGCACCGTGGCGCGCGCCGGCGGAAACTCCGGATGCGGATTTCCCGCTGGTGCTCTGTACGGTCCGCGAGGTGGGCCACTACTCCTGCCGCTCCATGACCGGGAACTGCGCCGCGCTGCAAAGTCTGGCAGACGAGCCGGGTCGGGTGCAAATGAACCCTGCCGATGCGGACAAGCTGGGCATTGCCGACGGACAGCTGGTCTGGGTGCGCTCCCGCCGGGGGAAAGTAATTTCCCGCGCCAGCATCAGCGAGCGTATCAACGCCGGGGCCGTCTATATGACCTTTCAGTGGTGGATTGGCGCCTGCAACGAGCTGACCCAGGACAACCTCGATCCCATCTCCAAAACCCCGGAAACGAAGTACTGCGCGGTGCAACTGGAGGCGATTGAGGACCAGCGCTGGGCGGAGGACTATGCCGCGTCGGCGTATCAGTCCATGAAGTCGCGGCTGATAAGTGCGGCGAACGTCTGAGGAAAATGCCGGGTGCCGTAACCGCCACCCGGCAATCGCGTACGGTATCATGCAATAACAAGCAACTCGCTTACCCGTCCCAAAGAGAAGCGCTATAATTAGCCAGGTTTTTTTTAAGGCTGTCGGCAACCATGTCCCTTCCAGAAAAGTCTCAGCGGGGTTCTCCCCACGCGCAAGCGCTTATTTCACACCTGTTACCTGATTGCACAACGCGACATACCGCCCGCGGCGAGCGGCTGGACCTGCAGGTCAATGGTCAGGGCATGTGCTATTTAATTCTTGAAGGAACCATCGCCGTCTACAGAAGAAGCGATAACATGATGCTGTCTACGGCCCGTAGCCCTGCTGTTTTCGGCCTCGCTAACCTCACTGATATCTATTTTAGTGATTATCTTAAGACCGTCAGCCCGTGCCTGATCGGGACGATCACCACAGAAAGGGTGAATGCCATTATTAAAGAGAAGGCGCTTTGGGGACTGCTCTCTCAACAGCTCATGTATGTGTATAGCCGTCTCTATAACAACGTGATGCCGCAGGGCGCGCCGACGGCGTATGAGATGATTCGCCAGCAGTTAATGAAGCTGACGGAGGAAGAGGAGGGTTATCGGCTCAGCGTGACGGCGGAAAAGTATATCAGGGAGAAAACCCACCTCTCCCGCAGCGGCGTGATGCGCATTCTGGCGGATTTGAAAACCGGCGGATTTATCGAAATGGAAGAAGGCAGGCTTATCAAAATCAACAAGCTCCCCGCTAAATACTGAATCTCAGGCACAAAAAAGGCCGCAGTTGCGGCCTTTTCAACATTACTCTCTCAATGGACGTGAACGCCCAACCGCCAGGCAAAGTAGATCTCTTCTTTCAGCTCATTCGAAGAGAGCGCCAGCAAATCTGTAAATTCCAGCTCAAGCTGTTTCAGCTTTTTCAGGTACTGCGCCGGGGACAGATTGCTCTTATCGCGACGTAAATATTCAATTGCCAGCTGTGTTGGGGTTATTTCAGTATCCATGATGTCCTCGCTTATGTACAAAACCTGACCAGTATATCACAACCCGCTGGCTAGTTTTTGACCAAAGGCAAAACATCCGAAAACTTTACACGACCGCTGTCGTCAACCTTGAAGAGCAGCACAGGCGATCCTGCTCGTCGAGAATGTCAATCTGCCACACCTGGTGGCGACTACCGGCGTGCAGCGCGCGGCACACGCCGCGCACGCGCCCGCTGCGTACCGAGCGGATATGATTAGCATTCACCTCGAGTCCGACCACCTTCTGCTCCCCTTCGGTACAGAGATACCCCGCCACCGAGCCCAGGGTTTCGGCCAGCACGACGGACGCCCCGCCGTGCAATAAACCAAACGGCTGGTGGGTGCGATGATCGACAGGCATGGTGGCCTCAATGTCATCGTCGCCAATGCGGGTGAACTGGATATCCAGCAGCCCCACCATATTCCCCTCGCCCATGGCGTTTAGCGCCTGCAGCGTCACGGCACGTTTCCAGATCATCCAATTATCTCCAGTAAAGCCTGCAATGGGTGGCGTACGCCGTTACCCTCTACCCGTTTCACCTGGCTGCGGCAGGAGTATCCCGTCGCCAGACAGCGGTTTCGCGGCAAGCGCTGCATCGCCTGATGCCAGGACAGCTCATAAATGCCGAGCGAGTTGGCGTGGTTTTTCACTTCGTGTCCGTACGTGCCGGCCATACCGCAGCAGCCCACGCTAACGCTCTCCAGCTTCGCGCCGAAGCGGGCAAAGACGGACGCCCACTGCGCGGGGGCGCCAGGCAGCGCGGTGACTTCCGTGCAGTGTCCGAACAGATACCACGGCTCACCGCTGACGTCCTGAACCGCTTTGTCTTCCAGGGCCGTCGGCAGCCACTCGTGCACCAGCATGACGTGGAAATCACCGCGCTTATCGCCCAGCGTCTGCCTGTATTCATCGCGGTAGCACAGCACCAGCGCCGGGTCGACGCCGACCATCGGTATCCCGAGTTGCGCCACGCGGTTTAAGAAGTCAGATGTTTTCTGCGCGGTCTTCGCAAAGCGCGTCAGGAAGCCTTTAATGTGCTGCGCCTTGCCGTTGGGCGAGAACGGCAGCACAACCGGCTGATAGCCCAGCTTTTCCGACAGGCGGATAAAGTCCGCAACCACCTGGGCATCGTAGTAGCTGGTAAACGGATCCTGCACCACCAGCACCACCTTCGCTTTTTGCTCGGGCGTGAGCGCCTCCAGCTGCTCCAGGGTCATGTTCGCCGAACGATGCCCGACGAGCTGGCGCTGCAGAGACGGCACCGACAGCAGCGGCAGATCGACCATGCCGATATGCTTTTCGGAAAGCTTGCGCACCAGCGGCTGGTTGATAAAGAAGTTGAAGGTCTTCGGCGCGCGCGCCATCAGCGGCGCATAGCTCTCTACCGTCGCCACCAGATGGTCGCGCACCGGACGCAGATAGCGCGTGTGGTAAAGCTGCAGGAAGCGCGAGCGGAATTCCGGGACGTCGATTTTAATCGGGCACTGGGTAGAGCAGGCTTTACAGGCCAGACAGCCGGACATCGCCTCTTTCACCTCATGGGAGAAATCATACTCGCCCTTGCTGGCATGCCAGCTGTTGCGGGTGCGCTCAATCAGCGAGCGCAGGCTGGCCCGTTTTTCCGGCAGCTCCTGCTCAAGCCTGAGAGGATCGACGCCACGGTCCGCCAGCAGACGCAGCCACTCGCGCACCAGCGTCGCCCTCCCTTTCGGCGAATGAATACGGTTGCTGGTGATTTTCATCGACGGGCACATCGGGCTTTTCACGTCAAAGTTAAAGCACAGGCCGTTGCCGTTGCACTCCATCGCGCCGCGCCAGGAGGAGCGCACCGCAATCGGGATCTGTCTGTCGTAGGTGCCGCGCTTGACGGCATCCACCTGCAGCATGGGGGCGTCCACGCCTTCTGGCGGGCAGATTTTACCCGGGTTGAGGCGGTTATGCGGGTCGAAAGCGGCTTTCACCTTGCGCAGCTCCGCATAGAGCTGTTCGCCGAAGAACGCCGGGCTGTATTCTGCGCGGAACCCTTTCCCGTGCTCGCCCCAAAGCAGACCGCCGTATTTAGCGGTTAAGGCCACCACGTCGTCGGAGATCTGCTTCATCAGGATCTCCTGCTGCGGGTCGCACATATCCAGCGCCGGACGCACGTGCAGCACCCCGGCATCGACGTGGCCAAACATGCCGTAGCTCAGGCCGTGGCTGTCCAGCAGGGCGCGAAACTCGACGATATAATCCGCCAGATGCTCAGGCGGCACGCAGGTATCTTCGGCAAAAGGAATGGGCTTCGCGGCCCCTTTTGCATTGCCGAGCAGACCCACGGCTTTTTTACGCATCGCATAGATACGCTCAATCCCGGCCAGATCGTTACAGAGTTGCCAGCCGATCACGCCGCCTTCGCCCTGCGAAATCAGCTCATCCAGCCGCTGGCAGAGCGTGGTGACCTGGCTCTCAATCAGCTCCGCGTCGTCGCCAGCAAATTCCACGATGTTAAGACCGAGCATCTCTTTGTCCGGCACGTCGGTAATGAGATCGCTGACGGAGTGCCAGACAATATCTTCCCGGGCCAGGTTGAGCACTTTGGAGTCGACCGTCTCAACGGACAGCGCTTTCGCCTCCACCATAAACGGCGCATTGCGCAGCGCGGAGTCGAAAGAGTCATATTTGACGTTCACCAGACGACGCACCTTCGGCAAGCGGGTGATATCCAGCCGCGCCTCGGTGATAAACGCCAGCGTCCCTTCGGAACCGGTGAGCACGCGGGTTAAATCGAACTGGGTCAGGTCGTCGTTAAAGACGTGGCGCAGGTCGTAGCCCGTTAAGAAGCGGTTCAGTTTGGGGAATTTGTCGAGAATAAGCTGGCGGTTGTCGCGGCAGCGCTCCAGCACGGTACGGTAGATGCGTCCGCTGGCGGTGTTATCTTTCCCCAGCGTTTCCGCCAGTTCGACCGGCATCGGCTGCGTATCGAGAATATCGCCGCCCAGCAGAACCGCACGCACGCCCAGCACGTGATCGGAGGTTTTGCCGTAGACCAGCGAGCCCTGACCGGAGGCATCCGTGTTGATCATCCCGCCGAGGGTCGCGCGGTTACTGGTGGAAAGTTCCGGGGCAAAAAAGTAGCCGTAAGGCTTGAGGTACTGGTTAAGCTGATCTTTGATAACGCCCGCTTCGACCCGCACCCACCCCTCTTCCGGGTTGATCTCAATGATGCGGTTCATATAGCGCGACATATCAACAATGATGCCCTGGTTCAGCGCCTGACCGTTGGTCCCGGTGCCGCCGCCGCGCGGCGTAAAGACCAGCGAGGCAAAGCGCTCCTGCGTGGCGAGTCGGGCAATCAGCGCCACGTCGGCCGTAGAACGAGGGAAAACGACGGCATCGGGAAGAAGCTGGTAAATACTGTTATCGGTTGCCATCGTCAGCCTGTCGGCATAGTTCGTGGCGGTATCACCTGTAAAACCCTGTTGCTCCAGTGCCTGCAAAAAATTAAGCACCAGCTGAACGACGCCGGGTGCCTGAGAAATCTGTGGGATCATGACTGTCGACCCTAATTAGAGTAATGTGAAATCGTTTGCGTTGTGTCCGGAAAGTTTTATCACATTTTTTTCTTATGTGCTTCGTAGAATTACGGGCAAAATCCGCCTGTCAAAAACCGCTGAGATCATTAATGATTAAAGAGATGCGGTTTTCCGTTCCCGCCAGCCGCGCTGGCGTTCTTTTAAGGAAAGTTTCATTTATGGTCAATCTTCGCCAGCCCAGGGATGTTGCGCAAATTTTGCTGTCGGTGCTGTTCCTGGCCCTCATGATCATTGCGTGTCTGTGGATTGTTCAACCCTTTATTCTTGGCTTCGCCTGGGCCGCGACCGTTGTCGTTGCCACGTGGCCTCTGCTGCTGCGCTTGCAGAAGCTGCTGTTCGGCCGCCGCGGGTTAGCGGTGCTGGTCATGACGCTGCTGCTGTTCCTGCTGTTTATTATTCCCATTGCGCTGCTGGTCAACAGTCTCGTCGACTCCAGCGGCCCGGTGATTCGCGCCGTGACCAGCGGCGATCTCACGCTGCCGGATCTCGCCTGGCTGAACAGCATTCCGGTCGTGGGCGCCAAGCTCTACAGCGGCTGGCACAGCCTGCTGGAGATGGGCGGCAGCGCGCTGATGGCAAAAGTGCGCCCGTATATTGGCACCACCACCACCTGGTTTGTGGGTCAGGCGGCGCATATTGGCCGCTTTATGATGCACTGTACCCTGATGCTGCTCTTCAGCGCCCTGCTTTACTGGCGCGGTGAGCAGGTGGCTTTGGGCGTTCGTCACTTTGCCACCCGCCTGGCGGGCAAACGCGGTGACGCGGCGGTACTGCTGGCGGCGCAGGCCGTACGCGCGGTAGCGCTGGGCGTGGTGGTCACCGCGCTGGTGCAGGCGGTGCTGGGCGGTATCGGTCTGGCGATTTCCGGCGTACCGTATGCCACGATATTCACCGTTGTCATGCTGATGACCTGTCTTGCACAACTGGGGCCGCTGCTGGTGCTGGTGCCCTGCATTATCTGGCTCTACTGGACGGGAGATACCACGTGGGGAACGGTGCTGCTGGTCTGGAGCTGCGTGGTCGGTACCATGGATAACGTCATTCGCCCGATTCTCATCCGCATGGGCGCCGACCTGCCGCTGATCCTGATCCTCTCCGGGGTGATTGGCGGCTTGATTGCCTTCGGCATGATTGGCCTGTTTATCGGCCCGGTGCTGCTCGCCGTTACCTGGCGCCTGTTCTCCGCCTGGGTGCATGAAATTCCGCCGCCGGGAACGGATCCGGACGTGATTTTGAGCGAGCTGGAAGAGCTGGAAGAGAAGAACACGCATTAAGTTTTTGCCGGGTGGCGCTAACGCTTACCCGGCCTACATTCCCCCACCCAATACTTTAACGCTGCTAAAGTATTTATTCGTTGCACACTGGTCAGACCCGCAGTTTCTGCACTCAATCTGCTCATAACCTCAAGAAATCTTTATATCTCTTTAACTATTGAGACGAATCCGATCGACGCTAAAAGCGGACATGCCTACTATTAGCACACGGTTATAAATCAACACCTTGATTTATAAGCATGGAAATCCCCTGAGTGAAACAACGAATTGCTGTGTGTAGTCTTTGCCCATCTCCCACGATGGGCTTTTTTTTATCCTGACTACGCGCGCGTAACCTCACAGGTACTGAGCATCCGCCACTCGGCAGGCAGCACCCGCGTTTCCCCGGTCACATTGACCGTCACCACCTGGCGGATATCCGCCGACGATGCGCCAACCTGCAGTTCAAACTCGCCCGGCTCAACGATGCGTTTCCCGTCGCGACGGGTGAAGTTGAACATCTCCACCGGCAGCGTAAAGCTGAGCGTGGCGGTTTCGCCCGGCGAGAGCGTGACGCGCTGGAAGGCCTTCAGCTCCTGGAGCGGCCGAACCTGGGTGGCGACCTTATCCCTGACGTAAACCTGCACCACCTCGCTGCCGCTGCGTTCCCCGGTATTGGTGATATCCACGCTCAGCGTCACCTCGCCGTCGACCGGCACGCTGCTTGCAGCGACGCGGGCAGCATTCCAGCGAAACGTCGTCCAGCCGAGGCCGAAGCCAAACGGATAACGTGAACCGAAGTGGAACGCAAACGGCGTGCCCCCGCTTTTGAGCTTGTGATTGTAGTAATACGGCATGGCCCCGGCGCTTTTCGGCACGCTCACCACCAGACGGCCCTGCGGCTCTGCCCGTCCCGTTAACACGTCCGCAATCGCCCAGCCCCCTTCCTGCCCCGGTGCCCACGCCACGATCAGCGCGGCTACCTTGTCCTCCAGGCCCTGAAGAGTGTAAGGACGCCCGCCGGTCATCACGACAATCACCGGTTTGCCCGTCGCCACCAGCGCCTCCAGCAGCTGCTGCTGCACGCCCGGCAGATTCAGGGAGTCGGTGTCGGAACCTTCCCCCACGGTACCGCTCTGGAACAGCCCGGCGAGATCGCCCACGCAGGCCACCACCACGTCACTCTCCTGCGCGGCGTTGACCGCCTCGGGGATCAGCGCGGTGCTTTGCGACACGGGAGACTGCTGCATCGGCTTACCGCCGCTGTCGCCCGGGAAGACCGGCGCACCCGCCATCCGTTTCTCGATGATGTGACACCCTTTCGCGTAGCGCACGTTCGATGCACCCAGGTACTGCTCCAGCGCCGCGCGCGGGGTCGTCACCTGCGAGGTTTCCTCCACCATATCGCTGATGATCAGATGCACCGGAAAGCTGTAGCCGCTGAGCAAAGCCAGCGGATCGTCTGCCGTCGGTCCCACAAGCGCCACGCGGGGTTTACCATTCAGCGGCAGAATGCCGTTGTTTTCCAGCAGCGTGACCGATTTGGTCGCCACCTCCCGCGCCACCTGGCGGGTCATCTCATTTTGCAGATCGATGCCGTTTTCATCGGCATACGGGTTCTCAAACAGGCCGAGACGGAATTTTTCGGTCAGCACACGGCCCACAATCTCATCCACTTTCGCCATAGAGATCAGCCCGCGCTCAACGGCGTCCGTCAGATGGCGTGCGCAGTCATCTTTCGGCAGCTCAACGTCCAGCCCGGCGTTGAAGGCCAGCGCGGCGGATTCGGCCGCATCGTGGGAAATGCCGTGATGCTGGTGCAGCAGGCTGACGCCGCCGTAGTCCGCCACAATAATGCCGTCGAAGCCCCACTGTTCGCGCAGGACGGTGGTCAGCAGGAAGCTGTCGCTGTGCCCCGGCTGGTTATCGATATCGTGGTAGGCGGGCATGACCGAACCGGCGTTTGCCAGCTTCACCGCCATTTCAAACGGCAGCAGGAAGGTGTCATTCAGTTCGCTAAAGCCCAGATGTACCGGCGCATGGTTGCGCGCCCCTTCGCTGAACGAGTGGCCCACGTAGTGCTTGAGCGTCGCCAGCAGGTCGCGCTTATCGCCCTGTAAGCCTTTCACGTAGGCGGTCGCCATCACCCCCACCAGCCACGGATCTTCCCCGAAGGTCTCTTCGGTTCGCCCCCAGCGCACGTCGCGGGAAACGTCCAGCACCGGCGCCAGCCCCTGCTGGCAGCCGACGGATCGAGCCTCTTTACCGATCTGCTCTGCCGCGCGCTGTACCAGTTCAGGGTCCCAGGTCGAACCGTAGTTCAGCGACGACGGGAACAGCGTGGCGTCTTTGCACAGCAGCCCCACCAGGCACTCTTCATGGAACAGGGCCGGAATGCCGAGTCGCGTCTCCTCCATCATCAAGCGCTGCAGGCGGTTAGCGGCGCGCACGCCGGTTTTCGCGTCAACGATATGGGTACCCAGCGGACGGGTGATCTGCCCGACGCCCAGCTTCAGCCGTTCGCTCAGTGCAGCCTGCTCGCTCACGCCAGCGAATTCGTCGCTCAGATCGCTGCGCTCGCGGTGGTTGCCGTTTTCATCGAGGATCAGCCAGTACGCATGCATCTGGGCGAACTTCTCTTCCGGGGTCATACGCGCCAGTAAATCGGCGACGCGCTCGTGCACGGGACGTCCCGCGTCCTTATAGATAGCTGTCATGTTTTACTCCTGTAGTGCGGAAGGGGTTGCCGGGCTGAGCGGCCCTGCTTCGGGTCTCACCTCACGCTTGCTGGCCAGCTCCCGGGCGATGGAATCCACCAGCCGGCTGTTAAGCTTGTAGATTGAAAGCAGCGCGACCATGCAGAGGAACAGCGCGCAAGGGATAAGGGTGAACAGGGCGTTGATCGTAGAGAGCACGTGCGGCGCCTGGGCTGCCTGTCCCGGGGCGTAATCCACCATGCCAAGCACCCAGCCGACGACCGCCCCACCCAGCGCCAGCCCAAATTTGATGGCAAACAGCGCGGTAGAGAAAACCAGCCCGTCCAGGCGGCGGCCGCTGCGATGCTCTTCGTAGTCGACCACATCGGAGAACATGGTCCACTGCAGCGGCGTGGTGAGGTTTTGCACAAAGCTAAAGACAATGTTGAGACCAAAAATCAGCCACACCTGCGAAGGCGGCAGGAAGAAAATCAGCGCCCCGAAAATGACGAAGGAAATAATGGTCCACTGGTAGGCGCGCACGCGGTCAAATTTCCCCAGCAGCCGTTCAGATAATAGTGCGCCGCTTAAGGAGGCGACCATTCCGGAAACAATAAAGGCAAAAACCAGTTCCGGGCGCAACAGCACGTAGTTCACGTAATACATCGTGGCGGAACCGCGCGTTACCACCGCCGTTAACAGCAAAATATTAAACAGGAACACAATGCGCCACTGGCTGTTTCCGGCCAGCAGTTTTAAATCGGTGAGCATCGAGCCGGAAGTATCACTGCGCGGAGAATAACGCTCGCGGGTCATCAGGAAGCAGCAGAAAAACAGCACAATGCCCAGCAGCCCCATCAGGCTCATGGCATAGAAATAGCCTTTCTGCACGTTGCCCTGTCCTAACAATGAGACCAGCGGCAGGGCAATCACCGTCACAATCAATCCGCCGATAAACGACAGGCCAAAGCGCCACGACTGCAGGGAGTGACGCTCGCGGGGATCCAGCGTCAGCGCACCGGGCATAGCGCAGTAAGGCACGTTAATCGCGGAGTAAATCAGGCTTAAGATCGCGTAGGTCAGGCAGGCATAAACGATTTTCGCCGTCGGCCCCACGTCCGGTACATAGAAGGTGATGAGGCAGCTTACGCCAAACGGAATGGCGAACCACAGCAGCCAGGGACGGAAACGGCCGTGGCGCGTTTGAGTGCGATCCACCAGCGCGCCAATGCACGGGTCGACAAACGCATCGACCACGCGCACCACTAAAAACATGGTGCCCATGATTGCGGCGGGCAGCCCAAAAACGTCCGTATAGAAATAGGCGAGAAATAACGTTGCCGTTTGCCAGACCAGCGCGCTGGCCATATCACCTAAGCCATAACCTATTTTATCTTTGGTACGCAATACAGAGGAGAGTGTCATTGTTATTTGCCTTTTTATCAGGTTAAAACGTATTTCAACCAGTTGCGCATCATCTGAAGGGAAATGCGCATGTAAGGCTCAAGTATTAGCAACGGTTTGCGCGCTAACAATTGTCTAAATTGACAGGCAAATTATGATATTTAGTTTTTTACTTTATTTGTGATGGGGAGCATATTCGGGCGGAAATAAAAAAGGCGAGGAATAATATCCTCGCCTTTTCGGGTCAGCGTGGCGTTACTTGTTCAGTTCCGCCAGGCTCAGCCAGGTTTGCACCACGGTGTCCGGGTTCAGGGACAGGCTATCGATCCCCTCCTCCATGAGCCAGGCGGCAAAGTCTTCATGGTCGGATGGCCCCTGACCACAAATCCCGACGTATTTGCCCTGCTTCTTCGCCGCGCGGATGGACAGGGAGAGCAATGCTTTGACCGCCTCGTTGCGCTCGTCGAACAGCTCGGAGACCACGCCGGAGTCGCGGTCCAGACCCAGCGTCAGCTGCGTCATGTCATTCGAGCCGATAGAGAAGCCGTCGAAGTGCTCCAGGAACTGCTCGGCCAGCAGGGCGTTGGACGGGATTTCGCACATCATGATGATCTTCAGCCCGTTCTCGCCGCGCTTCAGACCCTGACGCGCCAGTTCGTCCACCACGGCTTTCGCCTGATCGACGGTACGCACGAACGGGATCATGATTTCGACGTTGGTCAGCCCCATGTCGTTGCGCACGCGCTTCACCGCCTCACACTCCAGCGCGAAGCAGTCGCGGAAGCTGTCGGACACGTAGCGTCCGGCCCCGCGGAAGCCCAGCATCGGGTTCTCTTCTTCCGGCTCGTAGCGCTCGCCGCCGACCAGGTTGGCGTATTCGTTAGACTTAAAGTCAGACAGGCGCACAATCACGCGTTTCGGATAGAAGGCGGCACCCAGCGTGGCGATCCCTTCGGTCAGACGGCCGACGTAGAACTCTTTCGGCGAGTCGTAGCCTTTCATCATCTCGCGGATTTCGTTCTGCAGCTTCGGCTCCTGGTCGTCAAACTCCAGCAGCGCGCGCGGGTGAACGCCGATCATACGGTTGATGATAAATTCCAGACGCGCCAGGCCTACGCCTTCGTTCGGCAGGCAGGCGAAGTCGAACGCGCGGTCCGGGTTGCCGACGTTCATCATGATCTTCAGCGGCAGGTCCGGCATGGTATCCACGCTGGAGCTCTTCACGCTGAAGTCGAGGATATCGGCATACACGTAGCCGGTATCGCCTTCGGCACAGGAGACGGTCACGTTCTGTCCGTCCTTCATGCGTTCGGTGGCGTCACCGCAGCCGACGACCGCAGGAATCCCCAGCTCGCGGGCGATGATCGCCGCGTGACAGGTACGACCGCCGCGGTTGGTAACGATAGCCGCCGCTTTCTTCATGATCGGTTCCCAGTCCGGGTCGGTCATGTCGGTCACCAGCACGTCGCCTGGCTCAATGCGGTTCATCTCGCTGATGTCGTGGATCACCTTCACCGGACCGGCACCGATGCGGTGACCGATAGCACGGCCTTCCGCCACGATTTTGCCCTGGGCGTGCAGCGTGTAACGCTCCATCACCTGACCGCGTGAGCGAACGGTTTCCGGACGCGCCTGCACGATAAACAGCTTGCCGGTGTTCCCGTCTTTCGCCCATTCGATATCCATCGGACGGCCGTAGTGTTTTTCAATCTGCACCGCCTGCTTCGCCAGCTCCTGCACTTCGGCGTCGGTCAGGGAGAAGCGGTCGCGCAGCTCCTGCGGTACATCTTCAATTTTGACCTGCTTGCCATGCTCCTGGGTCGGGGCATAGATCATGCGGATTTTTTTCGAGCCCATGGTGCGGCGCACCACCGCCGGACGGCCAGCGGCCAGCGTAGGCTTGTGGACGTAGAATTCGTCAGGGTTTACTGCACCCTGCACGACCATCTCACCCAGCCCCCACGCGGAGGTGATGAACACCACCTGGTCGAAGCCGGATTCGGTATCAATGGAGAACATCACGCCGGATGAGCCCACGTCCGAGCGCACCATGCGCTGCACGCCAGCAGAGAGCGCCACGCCGCGATGGTCGTAGCCCTGGTGCACGCGATAGGAGATGGCGCGGTCGTTGAACAGGGAAGCAAACACGTGCTTCACCGCCACCAGCACCGCATCGTATCCCTGGACGTTCAGGAAGGTTTCCTGCTGCCCGGCAAACGAGGCATCCGGCATGTCTTCTGCGGTGGCAGAGGAGCGCACGGCAAAGGAGGCCTGCGCGTCGTCAGCGGAGAGCTGGTTGTACGCGTCGTGAATGGCTTTTTCCAGTTCCGGCTGGAAAGGTGTGTCGATGATCCACTGGCGGATCTGCGCCCCGGCTTTGGCAAGCTCGGTCACGTCATCAATATCCGTTTTATCCAGCAGGTCGTAAATGCGCTGGTTAACACCGCTCTGGTCTAAAAACAGGTTAAAGGCATCGGCGGTGGTGGCAAACCCGTTCGGTACGGAGACACCCATACCCGACAGGTTTGTAATCATTTCACCCAGGGAGGCATTTTTGCCCCCAACTCTGTCTACATCATTCATGCCGAGTTGGTTATACCAAAGCACCAGCGGTGACGAGCCATTGTTGGACATCGAAACAATCCTTTTGTGATATTTGATCGGAGTAAGAAACACCTGACTACGTATTTATACTGGCATAATTATTTCCGCTAAAAAAACGGTGAATCGTGTAAGCAATTTAAATTTTCAACTTTTCGGATACTTTCCCATCAACGATTAACCCGATGATTCCTCTATATTCAGCCAGAAACCCCAAAAATAAAGTCGCTATTTGAAAAATGAAATCCACTTTTCAGGAAAATCAAAAACAGCGTTTCATTCATAATTAGGATAAGTTCTTTGCTGTGTAAATTACTTTTTTAATTTATGCTTTCAGACAATTACGTCTGATATTCAGGGTGGATAAAATGGATAGTGCTGTCGATCGTCACGTTTTTTATATTTCTGATGGTACGGCGATCACCGCCGAGGTGCTGGGCCACGCGGTGATGTCGCAGTTTCCCGTATCGATCAACAGCATCACGCTGCCGTTTGTGGAAAATGAGAGCCGCGCCAAAGCGGTGAAGGACCAGATCGACGCCATTTACCAGCAGACCGGCGTCCGCCCGCTGGTGTTCTACTCCATTGTGATCCCCGAGATCCGCGCCATCATTCTGCAGAGTGAAGGCTTCTGCCAGGATATCGTGCAGGCGCTGGTGGCTCCGCTGCAAAGCGAGCTGAAGCTCGACCCAACGCCTATCGCCCACCGTACCCACGGGCTGAACCCCGGCAACCTGACCAAGTACGATGCCCGTATCGCCGCCATTGACTATACCCTCGCGCACGACGACGGCATCTCGCTGCGTAATCTCGACCAGGCGCAGGTGATCCTGCTTGGCGTGTCGCGCTGCGGCAAAACGCCGACCAGCCTCTACCTGGCGATGCAGTTCGGCATTCGCGCCGCCAACTACCCGTTCATTGCTGACGATATGGATAACCTGGTGCTGCCCGCCGCCCTGAAGCCACTGCAGCACAAGCTGTTCGGGCTGACCATTAATCCGGAGCGCCTTGCCGCCATCCGCGAAGAGCGCCGCGAGAACAGCCGCTACGCCTCCATGCGCCAGTGCCGGATGGAGGTCTCCGAAGTGGAAGCCCTGTACCGCAAAAATCAGATCCCGTGGCTGAACAGCACCAACTACTCTGTGGAAGAAATTGCCACCAAAATTCTCTACATCATGGGGCTTAATCGCCGCATGTACTAATACGCTAGTACATTAGCTCAGAATCAGGTATCATCATCGGCAACCACGGGGCTATGTCGCCCCGAACTTGAAATCAGCAGGGATTGGTTTAAGGTGATGCCCATCACTTCCCGGTAGTCTGCCGATGAAGCAAAAATTTTCTGAGACATTCCATGAATAAAACCGATGAACTCCGCACTGCGCGCATTGACAGCCTGGTCACGCCGGCTGAACTGGCCCAGCGGCATCCTGTTTCCGCGGCCGTTGCGGAACACGTGACGGCCTCCCGCCGCCGCATTGAAAAAATCCTCAATGGTGAAGACAAGCGTCTTCTGGTAGTGATTGGTCCCTGCTCCATCCACGATCTGGATGCCGCGATGGATTATGCAAAACGGCTTCAGGGCCTGCGGGATAAGTATCAGCACCGCCTTGAGATTGTGATGCGAACCTACTTTGAAAAACCGCGGACCGTGGTGGGCTGGAAAGGACTGATTTCCGACCCTGACCTCAACGGCAGCTATCGCGTGAACCACGGCATCGAGCTGGCACGGAAGCTGCTTTTGCAGGTCAACGAGCTGGGCGTGCCGACCGCCACCGAGTTCCTTGATATGGTGACCGGGCAGTTTATCGCCGATCTGATCAGCTGGGGCGCGATTGGCGCACGCACCACCGAGAGCCAAATCCACCGCGAGATGGCCTCCGCCCTCTCCTGTCCGGTCGGCTTTAAAAACGGGACCGATGGCAATACGCGTATTGCGGTTGATGCCATCCGCGCGGCCCGTGCCAGCCACATGTTCCTGTCGCCGGACAAGAGCGGTCACATGACCATCTACCAGACCAGCGGTAACCCGTACGGGCATATCATTATGCGCGGCGGGAAGAAGCCCAATTATCATGCACAAGATATTGCTGCGGCCTGTGAAACGCTGGCGGAATTCGACCTGCCGGAACATCTGGTGGTGGACTTCAGCCACGGCAACTGCCAGAAGCAGCATCGCCGCCAGCTGGACGTCTGCGATGAGATCTGCCAGCAGATCCGCAGCGGTTCAACCGCCGTTGCAGGGATTATGGCGGAGAGCTTTATCAAAGAAGGCACGCAGAAAATCGTTGCTGGCCAGCAGATGGTGTACGGCCAGTCGATCACCGACCCGTGCCTGAGCTGGGAAGACAGCGAGCTGCTGCTGGAGAAGCTGGCTGCAGCCGTGGACACGCGCTTTTAACATCCTGCCGGGGGGGGCTTCGCCTTACCCGGCCTACGATTCGTGCCGTTGTAGGCCCGGTAAGGCGAAGCCGCCACCGGGCTTTTGATTGCACAATATTGATCCTCTCACCCTTTTTTCACAAAAACGCTTGCCGTAAATTTGCAGTTTATTGATAATGATTATCATTGTTACATTGATTGTTATTTATAAACATTATGTCACGTACGGATAACAGCGCGGCAACGCCAGCAAAAACAGACACAGCACCAGCCCCTACCGAGCGTCGGATTGACAGCAAAACCCTGCTCGGCGATGCGGGGCGGGTCATTATCGAGCATGACGGCCAGCGCTATCTGCTGCGCCAGACCCATGCCGGAAAACTGATCCTCACAAAATAAACCAAAAACTTCGCCAGCCACCCAGGTGATCCCCAGGCAGCCAGCGCTTTCGATTCTTTATGGAGAGTTGCTATGCCACACCTGCCTTCCGCGTCTTTACGCCCGTCACTTCTGGCGCTGGCGATTGTCAGCACCCTGCCGGGCGTCGCGTTTGCTGCCGCAGATGAAATGACCGTCACCGCCACGGGCAACGCCCGCAGCGCCTTTGAAGCCCCCATGATGGTGAGCGTGATTGATGCCACCGCCCCGGAGAAACAAACCGCCAGCTCGGCGGCCGATCTGCTGCGTAACGTTCCCGGCCTGATGCTGGACGGCACCGGGCGCACCAACGGGCAGGACGTGAACCTGCGCGGCTACGATCGTCGCGGCGTGCTGGTGCTGGTTGACGGCGTGCGTCAGGGCACCGACACCGGCCACCTGAACAGCACGTTCCTCGATCCGGCGCTGATTAAACGTATCGAAGTGGTTCGCGGCCCGTCGGCCCTGCTGTACGGCAGCGGCGCGCTGGGCGGCGTGATTTCCTATGACACCGTCGATGCAAAAGACCTGCTGGAAACGGGTAAAAACAGCGGCTACCGCGTGTTTGGGACGGGCGCGACGGGCGATCACAGTCTCGGCATGGGGGCCAGCGCCTACGGCCGCACCGACACCCTGGACGGTCTGGTGGCCTGGTCCAGCCGGGATCGCGGTGATATTCGCCAGAGCGACGGAGCAACCGCCCCTAACGACGAATCCATCAATAACATGCTGGCGAAAGGCAGCTGGAAAATCGACCCGGCCCAGACCCTCAGCGGCGCCCTGCGCTACTACAACAACGATGCGCAGGAACCAAAAAACCCGCAAACCACGGGGACGGACAGCAGTAACCCGATGACCGATCGCTCCACCATCCAGCGTGACGCGCAGGTGGGCTACCGCATCGCCCCGGAAGGTAACGACTGGCTGAACGCCGACGCGAAGGTCTACTGGTCCGAAGCGCGCATTAATGCCCAGAATATCGACAACAGCGGTGAGTTCCGCAAACAGACCACCAAAGGCGGCAAGGTGGAAAACCGCACCCGCCTGTTCAGCGACACTTTAGCAGCACATCTGCTGACCTACGGTGGGGAATACTACCGTCAGGAGCAGCATCCGGGCGGCGCGACCACCGGCTTCCCGGAGGCGAAAATCGACTTCAGCTCCGGCTGGCTGCAGGATGAGATCACCCTGCGCGATCTGCCGGTCACCCTGCTGGGCGGTACGCGCTATGACAACTACCGCGGCAGCAGCAATGGCTACGACGACGTGGATGCCGATAAATGGTCCTCCCGCGCCGGGTTGACCGTCAGCCCGACCGACTGGCTGATGCTGTTTGGCTCATACGCGCAGGCGTTCCGCGCGCCCACCATGGGCGAGATGTACAACGACGCCAAACACTTCTCTATTGGCCGCTTCTATACCAACTACTGGGTGCCAAACCCGAACCTGCGCCCGGAAACCAACGAAACGCAGGAGTTTGGGTTCGGTCTGCGCTTTGACGATCTGCTGCTTGCTAACGATGCGCTGGAGTTTAAAGCCAGCTATTTCGATACCAAAGCTAAAGACTATATCTCCACCACCGTCAATTTTGCCGCCGCGACCACCATGTCTTATAACGTTCCGAACGCCAAAATCTGGGGCTGGGACATGATGGCAAAATACTCTGCCGACCTCTTCAACCTTGACCTGGCCTATAACCGCACGCGCGGGAAAGACACCGATACGGGCGAGTACATCTCCAGCATCAACCCGGATACCGTCACCAGCAAGCTGGACATTCCGGTGGCGCAGAGCGGTTTTTCCGTCGGCTGGATTGGCACCTTTGTCGATCGCTCAACGCATATCAGCAGCAGCTACAGCAAGCAGCCGGGCTACGCGGTCAATGACTTCTACGTCAGCTATAAGGGTCAGGAGCAGCTCAAAGGCGTGACCACGACGCTGGTGCTCGGCAACGCCTTTGACAAAGAATACTGGTCACCTCAGGGCATTCCGCAGGACGGCCGTAACGGCAAGATTTTCGTAAGCTATCAGTGGTAATTCCCGTCGGGGCAACTCTTCAGAAGGATAAGAAAATGAATCACTACACGCGCTGGCTTGAGCTGAAAGAAGACAATCCGGGTAAGTACGCGCGCGACATCGCAGGGTTAATGAACATCAGCGAAGCAGAGTTGACCTTTGCCCGCGTGGGTCACGACGCCTGGCGACTGCGCGGTGAGATCCGCGAGATCCTGGGCGCGCTGGAGGCGGTGGGCGAAACCAAATGCATCTGCCGCAACAACTACGCCGTTCACGAGCAGGTCGGAAGCTTCACCAACCAGCACCTGAACGGCCATGCCGGGCTGGTGCTGAACCCGCGCGCGCTGGATCTGCGCCTGTTCCTCAACCAGTGGGCAAGCGCGTTTCACATCAGTGAAGCCACCGCCCGCGGCGAGCGGCAGAGCATTCAGTTCTTCGACCACCAGGGCGATGCCCTGCTGAAGGTCTACGCCACGGACGACACCGACCTTTCCGCCTGGGGCGACGTGCTGACCCGTTTTATCTTTGCCGATAATCCACCGCTGGCGTTGAAGGCGCCCGACGCGCCTGCTCACGCGGAAAATGCGCAAGCCGACCTCGTGGACAAAGAGTGGCGCGCCATGACCGACGTGCACCAGTTCTACGGTCTCCTCAAACGCCATAACCTCAGCCGCCAGCAGGCGTTTCGCCTGGTGGGGGACGATCTGGCCTGTCGGGTAGAGAACAGCGCGCTGGCGCAACTGCTGGAGACGGCGCGCCGGGACGGCAATGAAATCATGGTCTTCGTCGGCAACCGCGGCTGCGTACAGATTTTCACCGGCGTGGTGGAAAAGCTGGCGCCGATGAAAGGCTGGCTGAACATCTTCAACTCAACCTTTACCCTGCACCTGCTTGAAGACGCCATTGCGGAGACGTGGGTCACGCGCAAACCAACCGCTGACGGGCACGTCACCAGCCTGGAGCTGTTTGCCGCCGACGGGACGCAAATCGCCCAGCTGTACGGCCAGCGCACCGAAGGCGAGCCGGAGCAAAGCCAGTGGCGCAGCCAGATAGACGCCCTGACGGCGAAAGGGCTGGCCGCATGAAACGGTGGCTTGTCCTGTTCAGCGCCCTGCCCCTGCTGGCGTTTGCTGCGCCGCAGGAGAAAATCGTCACGCTCGGCGGCGACGTCACCGAGATTGTCTACGCACTCGGCGCGTCGTCTTCCCTGGTGGCCCGCGACAGCACCAGCCAGTGGCCGCAACCGGCGAACGTGCTGCCGGACGTGGGCTATCTGCGCCAGCTCAACGCGGAAGGGATCTTGTCCATGCGCCCCACGCTGGTGCTGGCCAGCGCCCAGGCGCAGCCCTCCCTGGCGCTAAAGCAGGTTGAGCAAAGCCACGTCCGGGTTATCGCGGTTCCAGCCGCTAACGATTTGAGCGTCATCGACGAAAAAGTGCGGATCGTGGCGGAAGCGACGCATCGCGAGGCCGAGGGGGAAGCCCTGCGCGGCAAGCTGCGTCAGGCGCTGTCAACCCTGCCCACATCGCCGCTCAACAAACGGGTGCTGTTTATTCTCAACCACGGCGGGATGACCGCGATGGCTGCCGGACAACAGACCGGCGCGGACGCGGCCATTCGCGCGGCAGGGCTGCAGAATGCGATGCAGGGGTTCACCCGCTATCAGCCGCTGTCTCAGGAAGGGGTGATTGCCAGCCGGCCCGATCTGGTGGTGATTTCGCAGGACGGCATCAACGCCCTGGGTGGGGAAGCGAATCTGTGGACGCTGCCCGGGCTGGCGCAAACCCCGGCAGGACGTAATAAGCAGGTGCTGGCGATTGATGATATGGCGCTGCTGGGCTTTAGCGTGCGAACGCCGGAAGCCATCCGGCAGCTGCGTACCAAAGCGGAGCAACTGCCCTGATGTCCCGGCGAGTCGCCCTGTCATTGTGGATGCTGGCCGCGCTGCTGGTCGTCACGACGCTGACGGCCAGCGGTATTGGCGCGCTGCGCCTGCCGATCAACCTGCTGTGGAACGGCACCGACGAGGCCCTGCGTCAGATCTGGCTGACGATCCGCCTGCCACGCGTGCTGCTGGCGCTGGCGATCGGCGGTTCGCTGGCGCTCGCGGGCTGCGTGATGCAGGGGCTGTTCCGCAACCCGCTGGCGGACCCGGGCCTGCTCGGCATCAGCAGCGGCGCGGCACTTGCCGTCGCGCTGTGGGTGGTGCTTCCGCTCTCGCTGCCTGCACTGGTGATGCTGTATGCCCCGATGATGGCGGCGTTTCTCGGCGCGCTGGCCGCCACCGTCGTGATTTTCCTGCTCAGCCGTCAGCGTGACGCTTCCCTGTCGCGCCTGCTGCTGGTGGGCATAGCCATCAACGCCCTGTGCGGTGCGGCCGTCGGCGTGCTGTCATGGCTCAGCAATGATGCCCAGCTTCGCCAGCTTTCGCTCTGGGGAATGGGCAGCCTCGGCCAGGCGCAGTGGTCGACGCTGCTGGCCGTCGCGTCGCTGATGATCCCCACCGTGCTGGTTATCTGGCGTCTGGCAGGGCCCCTCAACCTGCTGCAGCTGGGCGACGAAGAGGCGCACTATCTCGGCGTGGAGGTGGCCGCCGTGCAGCGGATCCTGCTGCTGTGCAGCGCCCTGCTGGTGGCTGCCGCCGTTGCGATCAGCGGCGTGATCGGTTTTGTTGGCCTGGTGGTGCCGCACCTGGTGCGCATGTGGCTGGGAGCCGACCACCGGGCCACGCTCCCCGGCTCGGTGCTGGCCGGTGCGCTGCTCCTGCTGGTGGCCGACACGCTGGCGCGCAGCGTGGTCGCTCCGGCGGAAATGCCGGTTGGCTTATTGACCAGCCTTCTCGGCGCGCCGTGGTTCCTGTGGCTGATCTTTCGTCGTGGAGGTGCGCATGGCTGAACGCTATTGTGCAGAAAACCTTGTTTTTCGCGCCGGGCAACGCACGCTGATTAACGACGTGTCGCTGACCTTATCTCAGGGCGAGCTGGTGGCGTTGATTGGCCCCAACGGCGCCGGGAAATCGACGCTGTTGCGACTGCTTACCGGCTATCTTAAACCTGCTGGGGGACGGTGCAGCCTGGCGGGCACACCGCTTGCGGCCTGGCAGCCGGAAAGGCTCTCCCGCTACCGGGCGGTGATGCGCCAGAGCACGCAGCTCGGATTTGACTGGCCGGTTGAGGCGGTGGTCGGTATGGGGCGTGCGCCCTGGACCCGCACGCCAGAAGCGTCGGTGATCGAGGAGGTGATGGCCATCACCGGCTGTTTACCGCTGGCGGGCAGGCAGTTGGCCGCGCTCTCCGGCGGCGAGCAGCAGCGCGTTCAGCTCGCCCGCGCGCTGGCTCAGCTCTGGTGCGACGGTGCGCCGCGCGGCTGGCTGTTTCTTGATGAACCGACGTCCGCGCTGGATCTCTATCACCAGCAGCATCTGCTGCGCCTGCTGAAATCCCTGACCAGCCGGGGACATCTGCACGTGTGCGCGGTGCTGCACGACCTCAACCTGGCAGCGCTGTGGGCGGATCGCATCCTGCTCCTGCATAGCGGCAGGATCGTGTCCCGGGGAGAACCGGAAACCGTTTTGCAGGCCGATGCGCTGGCGCGCTGGTACGGCGCACAGGTTCACGTCGGCAGGCATCCCGCTCACGCCGTGCCGCAGGTGTTTCTCGCCCCCTGACCGGTCCGGATTCTGACGACGCCGACTCCGGCCAGACACTAGCTTGAGCAACTGACCTCCAGCCGCTTGCCCCACTCAGGCGGGCGGCTGACGTAATCATCATCCCGGTCGGCAAACGGCGTGCGCAACGCCACGTGCAGACGGTGTAACTCGTCGTACTCGCCCTGCTCGGCCTGCTCAATCGCCCGCTGCGCCAGCCAGTTGCGCAACACCATCGCCGGGTTCGTAGCGTTCATCTGCGCCTGGCGGGTCGCATCATCCACCTGCTCCTGCTGCAGCCGCGCGCGGTACGATGCAAACCAGTCGTCAAACGCCTGTCTGTCAATAAACTCATCGCGCAGCGGCGAGGCGGCACTGTGCTGCTCCGTCTGGCCCAGCATCCGGAAGGTGCGCGTGTAATCGCTGCCCTCGCGCGCCATCAGGGCAAACAGGCCATTGAGGATGTCGTTATCGCCCTTCTCCTGCGTGACTAGCCCCAGCTTGTTGCGCATCAGCGAGCCATACTCTCGCAGTAAGATCGCCTGATAGCTGTCGAGCGCATCATTGAGGGCATCAACGTCGATGAACGGCGACAGGGTTTGCGCAAGTCGCTGCAGGTTCCACAGGCCCACCGCGGGCTGATTGTCAAAACTGTAGCGCCCCTGATAGTCGGAGTGGTTACAGATGTACCCTGGCTGATAATCATCCAGGAAACCAAACGGGCCGTAGTCAAAGGTCAACCCGAGAAGCGACATGTTGTCCGTATTCATGACGCCATGGGCAAAACCTACCGTTTGCCAGCGGGCAATCAGGGCTGCGGTACGGGCCACCACGTCCCTGAACCAGAGAACGTATTTATCCGCGTCGTCCTGCAAATGCGCCCAGTGGTGACGAATGGCAAAGTCAGCCAGCTGGCGCACCTTGTCCGGCTCGCGGCGATAGTAAAAGTGCTCAAAATGACCGAAGCGCAGATGGCTTTGCGCAATGCGCATCAGCATTGCGCCCTTTTCCACGGTTTCGCGCGCAACCGGCGTGTCGCTGGTCACGATCGACAGCGCACGGGTGGTGGGGATACCCAGGGCATGCATCGCTTCGGAGCCCAGGCATTCGCGAATCGTTGAACGCAGAACCGCACGCCCGTCGCCCATCCGCGAATAGGGCGTCAGGCCCGCACCTTTCAGGTGCCAGTCAACCGTCTCCCCGTTGGGAAGCTGTTGTTCACCGAGCAGGATCCCCCTGCCGTCGCCCAGTTGCCCAGCCCAGACGCCAAACTGATGCCCGCTATAGACCTGAGCAAGGGGTTGCATACCGGCGAGCAGCGTTTCGCCTCCCCAGACGCCAGCGCTCCCTGAACGCTGAAACAGCTCAGGCGGAATGGCCAGCTCTTCTGCCAGCCGATCGTTATGCCAGATAAGGCGTGAATTTTGTAACGGTGTGGGTTTGAGTGCAGTATAAAATCCCGGCAGCTCGTCATGCCAGTGAGCAGTAAAAGACAGGGTCATAAGTCCTCCTGCTTTTAGTGTAGAGGGTTTACCCGGACTTAAACACGGGCGAAAGCAAGGGTTATCGCTGCTGAACCAGCGTAGTGACGTGTTCCGCCGAGACGGCAGGCCAGAGTGTTCCCTGCATGGCGCCAAAATTAAAGGACAACACGCGCTGCAACAGACCGTGGTCGTCAATGCCCGAGACAATCACAGACTGGCAGTGCGGCGTGATTTGCCAGAGGATGGCGCGCATAAATGGCTCAAAAGAGAGCTCTGAAGCACGCTGCTGAATGAAGCCTTTATCGAGAATAACCCGTTTAAATAATCCATCGTAGACCGCCTTGAGCGATGCAGCGCCTGCACCAAAGTTTGCCAGCACCAATGGGAAATGGATTGCCATTCTCGCCAGCTGAAGATCGTCCTTTCCGTTATTTAAACCTGGATAATTCTCATTAACAGTAAACTCAAGAAACGGATAACGCTCAAGAATTGAAACAGCGTTTCCATTACTTAATAAAAATTCAACTATTGCAGGTGTAATATTGATCCATGCAATTAACTGATGCTGAATAAAAAACAGTTTGCAGGTATCAAGCAATTGCAGTTTTTCGTTAAACAGCGCTAACTCTTCAGCCGCTGAAAGTCGTGGGATAACAAGCTCAGTGGGGATCCGCACATCGCTGTCGACGCCAGTAAAGTTAACCAGAATTTCTAAACCTTTAAGCTCCCCTGCGCTATTACGGGCAGGCAAAAGCAGCAGTTCAGACTGGTAAGCATTATCTAGCGTAATTATCATTGCACTCGCCCCGCATTAAAGATGAGAGAGGACATCCTGGAGCAATTGCCGACACAATTCCACTGTCTTGATTTTAATAAGATTAATTTCATTAGTTCCGTATTAATTTTCAGATTTTTCCCTGAATCTAAAATAATCTTATCCTGGTTGCAAAATAATAGCCAGTTTTAGATAAAACAGATACATGAGGGATTCGCTAATTTTAGGTAAATTTAACTTTAATCATCTTATTTGAGAAAAAACGGCATGTTATTCGCTACCATGCCGTCATAAGAGAGGTATACGACGAAGATTATATACGTCGTGCCTGCCAGAAATTTTTACGCCAGTAAACATTATCAAGAGAAGAGCGCATCACGCCGCGGCTCGTCGAGGCGTGAATGAACTGGTTGTCAGTATCATAAATGCCCACATGAAGTCCGCTTTCCCCCGATCCGGTTTTGAAGAAAACCAGGTCCCCGGGCAGGAGGTCGTCTTTATCAATTTCCGTGCCGATTTCTGCCTGTTTACGCGTTTCACGCGGCAGCTGTAAATCAAACTTGTCGCGAAACGTCATCAGAACGAAGCCGGAGCAATCTACACCGCCACGGCTCATGCCGCCGTAGCGATAAGGCGTGCCGCGCCAGTTGCTCAGCTGATCGTTGAGGCTGGCAATGACGGTGATCGAATCTGAAAGCCGTGGGTTAGGCGGCGGTGCACGATGGCTACTGCATCCCGCAAGAAAAAGTGCGGCCATCAGGAGAAACCAGAATCGCATTTTCAGACGAATCCTCTGCATTTTTTGTTCTTTTCGTAATTTAGCGTGCAATTGTGCTCACAGGCAAGAAACGCTTACTCCTGCCCGGTCGAAATCAGCATCTTATGGCCCTCAATATCCAGCCTGCGGAACGACATGTTGTACGCGCGGGCAAGATTGGGCGGCGTAAGAACCTGATCCCGCGTACCGCTGGCGATCATCTTCCCCTGCGACAGCAGCCACACCCGGTGGGCATGACGCAAGGTGTGGTTGAGGTCATGACTGCTCATCACCACGGCGATGCCTTTTCGGCTGAGCGCACTTAGCAGGGTATCCAGGGCCGCCTGCTGCGCCACATCCAGACCGCTCATCGGTTCATCGAGAAGCAGCATCCGCCCATGAGGATTACCGGCCGGGTGGATCTGAACAATGACAGCCGCCAGACGCACCCGCTGCCATTCGCCGCCGGATAGCTGGCTGACATGCCGGGAGAGTTTATCCTCCAGCCCCAGCGCCGCGGCCACGTCCGTCAGCAGTGCCGTAGAATGTTTGTCGTGCAAATGCAGCATCAGATAGTGCCAGACCGGCATCGCAAAGGGGGGTACCTGCTGCTGCACGAGATAGCTGCGCCGATGCGCCAGCGAGACCGGCGACCACTCGGCCAGCGTATGCTCCAGCAACATTATCTGCCCTTCTCCGGCAGTCATGCCTGCCATCCGTGCCAGCAGCGTGCTCTTTCCTGCGCCGTTTGGCCCGACAAGATGCAGGATTTCTCCCGCATTGACGGCGCCGGTTATCGGCTCCAGACGTCCCTTCTCGGCAACGTCCGTGAGCTGCATCAGCAGCGACATTATTTCGCCAGCGCCAGCTTGATCGATTCCATGACGATCGGATCTTCAGGGGTCATATCCGGTGAAAAACGCTGTACGACCTGGCCGTCGCGACCTATCAGGAATTTTTCAAAGTTCCACAGAATATCGTCCGGATAAAGCGGCGCGCGGCCTTTGCTGGCCATGCGTTCATAAAAACCGCTGCCTTCCGGCGCGACGGCTTTCGGTGCGGCAGCGATCAGCTTCGCATACAGCGGATGGCGGTCTTCACCGTTGACATCGATTTTGCTGAACAGCGGGAACGTTACGCCGTAGGTAGTGCTGCAGAAGGTTTTAATCTCCTCTTCGCTGCCCGGCTCCTGCCCCAGGAACTGGTTGCAGGGGAAGCCCAGCACGGTAAAACCGTCTTTCTCCCAGGCCTTCTGAATGTTTTCCAGCTGCTCGTACTGCGGCGTCAGGCCGCATTTGGATGCCACGTTGACGATCAGCAACACATTGCCTTTGTAGCTTTCCAGCGTGGTTTTATCGCCATCAATGGTGGTCACTTCAGTATTCAGGATATCTGACTGCATAGCATTTCCTCAGGTTGTCGATTTAACGTCCAGCTTTTAATAGTAGCCAGATAAAGACCGGCGCGCCCAGCGTGGCGGTCACCACGCCAATGGGCAGCTCTGCGGCCGTCAGGGCAAGCCTGGCGATGATGTCGGCCACCAGCAGCGTGACGGTCCCGGCAACCGCCGAGGCCGGAAGCAAGGTTCGATGGTCCGTGATTCCGCACAGTCGGAGCATATGCGGAATCACCAGACCGATAAAGCCAATCGCGCCCGCCAGAGCCACGCTGACGCCGACCAGCCAGCCAATGGCGATGACCAGCACATTACGCCAGAACCCAATCGGCATGCCCAGCTGGCGGGCTGAGGTTTCACCCAGCGCGAGCATATTCAACGGCTGCGCCTGCAGGGCAGCCCACACGATGACCGGCACCAGCAGCGCCATCAGCCAGCCCTGCTGCCAGTCGACGCCGCCAAAGCCGCCCATCATCCAGTACATGAGCTGCCGAAGGTCAAAAGAGGTCGAGAAGTAGACCGCCCAGGTCATCAGCGCGCTACAGATGATCCCCAGCGCCACGCCGGCAAGCAGCAGACGGCTGGTCGATAAGTGCCGTCTGGCAAAACGAAGAAGGATGAGCGTTATCAGTAATGCGCCGAGGATCGCGCTCAGGCTAATGCTCCAGCCGGAGAGTTCTCCTCCGCCCAGCATCACCGCTGCAATCAGCCCCACGCCCGCACCGTTAGACACGCCGAGCAGCCCGGGCTCCGCCAGAGGATTCTCAAACAACGCCTGCATAATGGTGCCGCACAGCGCCAGCGCGGCCCCCACCAGCATCACCGCGACGGTACGCGGCAGACGAATTTGCCAGACGAAGAGCTGTCCGTCAGGTCCCCACCAGCTTTCGGGCCCTATCCACCGGTCACCGGCGCAGAGGCTAACGCCTGCGGCGACAATGAGCAGCAGCACCAGAATAAGCAGGTGACGCCGATCGGAACGGTGCTGGAGATGGACATAATCAAGCATGTTTACGGTTTTCGTAGCGAGAGATGTAATTGATTTTACGGCGGGTTTGCCTGAGAGCGCAAAGAAAAAAGGCCGCGTGGGCGGCCTTTTTAGTTAGTTCATATTACTCTGCTTTGGGCGTTGCGTTTTCGACACGGCTTTTTAACTTCTGGCCGGGTCTGAAGGTCACCACGCGGCGGGCTGTAATGGGAATATCTTCCCCCGTCTTCGGGTTGCGGCCCGGACGTTGGTTTTTATCTCGCAAATCAAAATTGCCAAAGCCGGAGAGTTTTACCTGCTCACCATTTTCCAGAGCACGACGGATCTCTTCGAAAAACAGCTCTACCAGCTCTTTGGCATCCCGTTTGCTAAGCCCAAGCTTATCAAACAGATATTCTGACATTTCAGCTTTTGTAAGCGCCATAGGTTCAATCCCTCAATGATGCCTGGAATCGCTCTTTTAATGCCTCTACACATTTGGCGACGGTAGCGGCAATCTCCTCTTCTTCGAGTGTACGGCTGGTATCCTGAAGGATCAGGCTGATAGCCAGGCTCTTAAAGCCCTCTGCTACGCCCTTGCCGCGGTACACGTCAAATAAGTTTACGCCAACTACCTGATTTACGCCAACTTTCTTACATTCGGCCAAAATATCTGCTGCGGGCACATTTTCCGCGACCACAACCGCGATATCACGGCGGTTTGCCGGGAAGCGGGAGACGTCCTGAGCCTGAGGAATCACGCGGTCTGCCACCAGGTTCCATTCCAGCTCAAACACGATGGTACGGCCATTCAGGTCCAGTTTACGCTCCAGCTCAGGGTGAACAACCCCAATAAAACCAATGCGTTTGCCGTCTAAATAGAGGGCAGCGCTCTGGCCTGGATGCAGGGCCGGGATGGCTTCTGCGCGGAATTCAATTTCAGATAATTTACCGGTCAGATCCAGAATCGCTTCCAGATCGCCCTTCATATCGTAGAAATCAACCGTGCCTTTTGCCAGGTCCCAGTGCTCTTCATAACGGTTACCGCTGATGGCGCCAGCCAGCATGAGATCCTGACGGATGCCTAAATTTGCCTGATTATCCGGTACAAAGCGCAAACCGCTTTCGAAAATTCGCACGCGGTTTTGCTGGCGATTCTGGTTATAAACGATAGTGCCCAGCAGGCCCGTCCACAGGGACAGACGCATCGCGGACATTTCGCTGGAAATTGGGCTTGGCAGGATCAGCGCTTCCTGACCCGGGTGGATCAGCTGCTGCAGCTTTGGATCAACAAAGCTGTAGGTGATCACTTCCTGATAGCCTTTGTCGTTCAGCATGGTTTTCACACGCTTCAGGGACAGGTCGGCTTCACGGTGGGTGCCCATCACCAGACCTGCCTGTACCGGCTCGTCAGGGATGTTGTTGTAGCCATAAACACGGGCCACTTCTTCCACCAGATCTTCTTCAATTTCCATGTCGAAACGCCATGACGGCGCAACGGCTTTCCACTCGTCCTGGCCTTCGGTTACGTCGCAACCCAGACGCTTCAGAATATCGGTCACCTGCGCGTCGGCAACGTGGTGCCCAATCAGGCGATCCAGCTTACTGCGACGCAGGGTGATGGTCGCACGCTTCGGCAGCGTGGCTTCGTTGGTGACGTCGATAACCGGGCCCGCTTCGCCGCCGCAGATGTCGATCAGCAGGCGAGTCGCACGCTCCATCGCTTTGTATTGCAGCGCAGGATCCACGCCGCGCTCGTAGCGGTGGGACGCATCGGTGTGCAGGCCGTGACGGCGTGCGCGACCAGTGATGGAAAGCGGGCTGAAGAACGCGCACTCCAGCAGGACGTTTTGCGTTTCGTCGTTGACGCCTGAATGCTCGCCTCCGAAGATACCGCCCATTGCCAGCGCTTTGCTGTGGTCAGCAATCACCAGGGTGTCGGCGTTCAGTTTCGCTTCGGTGCCGTCCAGCAGAACCAGGGTTTCGCCCTCTTTCGCCATGCGCACCACAATACCGCCTTCAATACGATCTTTATCGAAGGCGTGCATTGGCTGGCCCAGTTCCAGCAGAACGTAGTTAGTCACGTCAACCACGGCGTCGATAGAGCGGATACCGCAGCGGCGCAGCTTCTCTTTCATCCACAGCGGGGTTGGCGCTTTCACGTTGATGCCTTTCACCACGCGACCGAGATAGCGCGGGCAGGCATCCGCAGCGTCAACCTGGATAGGCAGCACGTCATTGATGGTCGCTTCAACCGGGACGATCTCCGGCGCGTTCAGCGCGGTCTGGTTCAGCACGGCAACGTCGCGCGCCACGCCGATGATCCCTAAGCAGTCAGCACGGTTTGGCGTGACGCTGATTTCGATGGTGTTGTCATCAAGCTTCAGGTATTCGCGGATGTCGGTGCCGATTGGCGCATCCAGCGGCAGCTCAATGATGCCGTTGTGATCGTCGGAAATACCCAGCTCGGAGAAGGAACACAGCATGCCTTCAGACGGCTCGCCGCGCAGCTTAGCCGCTTTGATTTTGAAATCGCCCGGCAGTACCGCACCGACGGTCGCCACGGCCACTTTCAGCCCCTGGCGGCAGTTTGGCGCACCGCAGACGATATCCAGCAGACGGTCGCCGCCTACGTTTACTTTTGTTACGCGCAGTTTGTCCGCGTTAGGGTGCTGGCCGCACTCTACCACTTCGCCGACGACCACGCCGTTGAATGCCCCTGAAACCGGCTCAACGCCGTCCACTTCCAGACCCGCCATGGTAATCTGGTTAGAAAGCGCGTCGCTGTCCAGCGTGGTGTTCACCCACTCGCGTAACCACAGTTCACTGAATTTCATTGTTCTGTCCTGCCCTTATTTAAACTGTTTGAGGAAACGCAGATCGTTTTCGAAGAATGCACGTAAGTCGGTGACGCCATAGCGCAGCATGGTCAGACGCTCCATGCCCATACCGAAGGCGAAGCCGGAGTAAACTTCCGGATCGATACCCACGTTGCGCAGGACGTTTGGATGCACCATGCCGCAGCCCAGCACTTCCAGCCATTTGCCGTTTTTGCCCATCACGTCAACTTCCGCAGACGGTTCGGTGAACGGGAAGTAGGACGGACGGAAACGAACCTGCAGATCTTCCTCAAAGAAGTTGTTCAGGAAATCGTGCAGCGTGCCTTTCAGGTTGGTGAAGCTGATGTTTTTATCAACAATCAGACCTTCCATCTGGTGGAACATTGGGGTGTGGGTCTGATCGTAGTCGTTACGATAAACGCGGCCCGGCGCGATAATACGGATTGGCGGCGCCTGATCCTTCATGGTACGGATCTGAACGCCGGAGGTCTGGGTACGCAGCAGACGCGTCGCGTCGAACCAGAAAGTGTCGTGGTCAGCGCGTGCCGGATGATGGCCAGGAATGTTCAGAGCATCGAAGTTGTGGTAATCATCTTCGATTTCCGGGCCAGTCGCCACGGTAAAGCCGAGCTCACCGAAGAAACTTTCAATGCGATCGATGGTGCGGGTAACCGGGTGCAGACCGCCGTTCTCGATGCGGCGACCCGGCAGAGAAACGTCAATCGTCTCTGCGGCCAGACGCGCATTCAGCACCGCGCTTTCCAGCTCGGCTTTGCGTGCGTTCAGCGCCTGCTGTACCTGCTCTTTGGCTTCGTTAATCACCGCCCCCGCTGCCGGGCGCTCTTCTGGCGGCAGCTCACGCAGGGTTGTCATTTGAAGGGTCAGGTGCCCTTTCTTCCCAAGATATTCGACGCGGACATTGTCTAACGCGGCAACATCTGAGGCCTGATTAATGGCGGCTGTTGCACTGGCAACCAGCTCTGCGAGATGTGACATGATTTTCCTCATTATGTCGGTGCAGACACCGATTTGGTGGAGTTATTCTCTCAAATTCAGGCACAAAAAAAGCCTCCATCGGGAGGCTTATCTGGCGCTGTTTTTCGTTTCATCTTTCACGCGCTAGCCTCCTGAAGTCAGGTGCTAAAGTAAAAGAAGAAGCGGAAAATAGCAGCATTCATGCTTGCGTTACCTTGTTGGGTAAAAACCGTTGAGACCTTATTGAAAAGCCTGCACGGGTAAATGTCAATCTTCTTACAGGGTTATATGAAAAGAGGGAGCCAGGCCCCCTCTCTCAACTGGCTTATGCCAGTGCTGCTTTCGCTTTTTCGACCAGAGCGGTGAACGCTACTTTGTCGAATACTGCGATGTCAGCCAGGATCTTACGGTCGATTTCAACAGAGGCTTTTTTCAGGCCGTTGATGAATTTGCTGTAAGAAATACCGTTCTGACGTGCTGCTGCGTTGATACGCGCAATCCACAGTTGACGGAACTGACGCTTACGCTGACGACGGTCACGGTAAGCGTACTGACCTGCTTTGATAACAGCCTGGAAGGCAACGCGGTATACGCGTGAACGCGCACCGTAGTAGCCTTTAGCTTGTTTCAAAATTTTCTTGTGACGTGCACGTGCAATTACACCACGTTTTACGCGAGCCATGTGTGCTCTCCTGTATCTATTCTAAGTTAAAAAAGTTAAACGAAACGACTTATGCGTACGGCAGGCACGCGATGACCAGGCCCAGATCGCCTTTAGAAACCATGGCTTTTGGACGCAGGTGACGTTTACGCTTGGTAGCTTTCTTAGTCAGAATGTGACGCAGGTTAGCGTGCTTGTGCTTAAAACCACCTTTACCGGTTTTTTTGAAGCGCTTAGCAGCACCGCGTACGGTCTTAATTTTTGGCATTTTAATAACTTCCACTTCGCATTGTTAAATAAACGAAACATAGGCGAACAAAACCTATGAAACCCGAAGGCTCCACAGATTTTGCTGCTTGAAGGCCTTACTGTTTCTTCTTAGGAGCGAGCACCATGATCATCTGGCGGCCTTCGATCTTCGTAGGGAAGGATTCGACTACTGCCAGTTCACTCAGATCGTCACGGACGCGGTTAAGCACTTCCATACCAATCTGTTGGTGGGCCATCTCACGACCGCGGAAACGCAGTGTGATCTTGGCCTTATCGCCATCTTCCAGAAAGCGAATCAGGCTGCGGAGTTTTACCTGATAATCGCCATCGTCGGTACCAGGACGGAATTTGATTTCCTTAACCTGGATAACTTTTTGCTTCTTCTTCTGTTCCTTAGAAGACTTACTCTTTTCATAAAGGAACTTGCCGTAGTCCATGATACGACAAACTGGCGGTTCGGCGTTAGGGCTGATTTCAACTAAATCTACTCCAGCTTCTTCAGCCTTTTCGATTGCTTCTCTCAGACTCACAATCCCCAGCTGCTCGCCTTCCAGACCTGTTAAGCGAACTTCCTGGGCGCGAATCTCGCCATTGATACGATTCGGACGTGCCGTTTGAACTCGTTTTCCGCCTTTAATACCTTATTCCTCCAGTTGTTGAAGACTGCGGCTGCGAATCTCTTGTTGCAGCTTCTCAATCACTTCACTTACGTCCAGGCTGCCCAGGTCTTTACCACGGCGGGTGCGAACGGCAACTTTGCCTGCTTCCACCTCTTTATCACCACAGACCAACATATACGGGACACGACGTAAAGTGTGCTCGCGGATTTTAAAGCCAATCTTCTCATTTCTCAAGTCTGCTTTTACGCGAATGCCCGCATTTTGTAGTTTCTGCGTCAATTCTTTAACGTAATCTGCCTGAGAATCGGTAATGTTCATCACCACCACCTGCACCGGCGCAAGCCAGGTTGGGAAGAAGCCGGCGAACTCTTCGGTCAGGATGCCGATGAAGCGCTCCAGAGAACCGAGAATTGCGCGGTGAATCATTACCGGCACCTGACGCTCGTTGTCTTCGCCAACATAAGAGGCGCTTAAACGCTGCGGCAGGGAGAAGTCCAGCTGTACAGTACCGCACTGCCATGCGCGATCGAGGCAGTCATACAGGGTAAATTCAATTTTCGGACCGTAGAATGCGCCCTCGCCCAGCTGGTATTCGAACGGAATGCCGTTCTCTTCCAGCGCCACGGCGAGATCCGCTTCTGCGCGATCCCAGGTCTCATCGCTACCGATACGTTTTTCCGGACGCGTTGAGAGTTTGACCACGATCTTCTCGAAGCCAAAAGTGCTGTACATATCGTAGACCATACGAATACAGGCGTTAACTTCGTCACGGACCTGATCTTCGGTACAGAAGATATGCGCATCATCCTGCGTAAAGCCACGCACGCGCATCAGACCGTGCAGCGCACCTGATGGCTCGTTACGGTGGCAGCTACCGAACTCCGCCATACGCAGCGGCAGGTCGCGGTAGGATTTCAGACCCTGATTGAAGATCTGAACGTGGCCCGGGCAGTTCATTGGCTTGATGCAGTATTCACGGTTCTCAGACGAGGTGGTGAACATCGCATCCTTGTAGTTGTCCCAGTGGCCGGTTTTTTCCCACAGCACACGGTCCATCATGAACGGGCCTTTCACTTCCTGATACTGGTACTCTTTCAGCTTGGAGCGTACGAAGGTTTCCAGTTCACGGAAGATGGTCCAGCCGTCGTTATGCCAGAACACCATACCCGGCGCTTCTTCCTGCATGTGGTACAGGTCAAGCTGCTTGCCGATTTTACGGTGGTCACGCTTCGCCGCCTCTTCCAGGCGCAGCAGGTACGCGTTCAGGGCTTTTTTATCGGCCCATGCGGTACCATAGATACGCTGCAACATCTTGTTGTTGCTGTCGCCGCGCCAGTAGGCGCCTGCGATCTTCATCAGCTTAAAGTGATGACAGAAGCGCATGTTCGGCACGTGCGGTCCACGGCACATGTCGACGTATTCTTCGTGATGGTACAAGCCAGGCTTGTCATCATGCGAAATGTTTTCGTCAAGAATCGAGACTTTATAGCTCTCGCCGCGCTTCACGAAGGTTTCACGCGCTTCGTGCCAGCTGACTTTCTTCTTGATGACGTCATAGTTCGTTTCGGCGAGCTCGTGCATACGTTTTTCGAGCGCGTCGATATCTTCCTGAGTCAGGGTATGGTCAAGGTCAACGTCGTAGTAGAAACCATTATCGATAACCGGACCGATCGCCATTTTGGTGTTTGGCCACAGCTGTTTGATGGCATGGCCCAACAGGTGCGCGCAGGAGTGACGAATGATCTCCAGACCTTCTTCATCTTTTGCGGTGATGATGGCCAGCGTCGCATCGTTTTCGATCAGATCGGAGGCATCCACCAGCTCACCGTTGACACGGCCGGCGATGGTCGCTTTCGCGAGACCAGGACCGATGTCCAGGGCAACATCCATTGGGCTAACAGCGCGGTCGAAATGGCGTTGGCTGCCATCAGGAAGAGTAATTACAGGCATTTTATATCCTTATTTGCAGTGATGCCCCACACATAAGAGCATATACAAAGAAAATAATCGTGATTTGACAATAGATTACGACACCATCTGACCAACAATCGTCAAATTGGTTCGTCATCATTCACCTGCCGGAAAATCAGACAACGCCGGATATACGGCAAGCCTTGCAATGTTAACACTAACAAAAGGGAGATTGCACCCTCTGCTGGCAGATTGATGTGCTGGCACTTTCGCATGAATTTGCAGGTTGCATATTCCCGGCGCTCGCAATTTAGAAATGCAGGGCTACTCTTGAACAGGTCTTTAAACCCAAAGGTGCATACCATGAACGTATCCAGTAGAACGGTTGTGATATTGAACATCCTTTCCGCCACAGGTTTATTGTTGATTCTCGCCGAACGATTCCACTGGTTCTGAACCGCCCCCTACGCTGGCATAACCCAATCGTTCCTGCGAAGGGGCATATTCAGGCCCTGTTTGGTAGACTGTGGATATCAACGAACAAGGATTAGGTTATGCCAACAAAACGATTTGCCGTAAAACACTGGAAAATGGTGCTGGTGCTGATTGCCATCTGCGGCGCAATGCTGTTACTCCGTTGGGCGGCGATGATTTGGGGTTAGGGGCGAGTAGAGCTCATCAGAAGGGACGTCACAAGATCAGAGAGAATAAACGGGCCGACATGATTATCGGCCCGTCTTTATTACATTCTATAACCCAGTGAAACCGTGGTTCTGCGGTCGGTATGATCCGGTGCAGACTCTGGTGGTGAAGAGTTCCAGGTCACGTTGTAGGCGACTTTCAGACCAAAGTGTTCGTTGATGGCCACGTTGAGCGCCGTCTCAGAGTTCAGCGTCGTGTCGTCGGCACCAAATACAGAAACACCCTGTGTAAATTTGGTGTTATCAGTCATCTGCCAGGCATAGGTACCAGAAGCGTAACCGAGCGGTTGAGTTTTGGTATCGCCATTGGTGTACTCGTCATAACGCACACCGGGACCGAATTCAAAACGGAGGCTGTGTACCGGACCGTTCAGGAACTGACGACCATAACCCGCCGTGAACACGTCACGCTGGCGATAACCGTTGTAACGGTCGGTTAACCAGCTTGCCTGACCAAACAGGTAGTCATAGTCGGTCATGTTGTAACGGCTACGTCCGCCTACCGCATATTTCTCGGAAGAGCGTTCGTCATTAGCGGACGTATTGCTGGCATTACCCCACAGAGACCAGGCGGTGGTATTACCGTACCAGGTGAGCGTACTGTCCGCCGTCAGAGAAGAGCTTTTGGTGTTACCGGATTGTGCCAGGTACCCCGCGTTCAGGTTACCTTCAAACGGTTTTTTCGCGGTGGAGGGATCGTCCATGACAGTAAAAACGGAATCATCGGCGGTCGCGTTCATAGCCGCAAACACGCCACCCGCCAGCATCAGTGCAGCGGGCACTGTCTTTAAAAGCTTCATTTTATTAAGGAGTCCGTACAACAAAAAAAGAGACCACACGGTCCCGGAATCTTTCTTGAGGATCAATGACAAGGCGTCCAGAGAAAGGTAACAAATTATAAAAAGCCGCAAATAACATAGCAATGTTTTCTTATTTCATTTTTTGAATAAGAACGATCCCAAAAAGCGTTTTATTTTATATGTCTCCGGCCTCACTTTTATTCACTATTCATATTTAAAATCATACTGTTATTTACATTGCCTTCCTGACAAATGGTGCCAGACTAAAAGGAACCCATGCTAAAAGGAGGTAATGATGGTTCCTATCTACACCCTGACGCTCTCCCCTTCCCTTGATTCCGCCACCCTGACGCCGCAGATTTATCCGGAAGGTAAATTGCGCTGTAGCGCCCCGGTCTTTGAGCCCGGCGGTGGCGGTATCAACGTGGCGCGCGCCATTACCCACCTCGGCGGCAAAGCCACGGCCATTTTCCCCGCAGGCGGTGCTACCGGTGAACACCTGGTCTCCCTGCTGGCAGATGAACAGGTGGCCGTAGAGACCGTCGAGGCGAAAGACTGGACGCGGCAAAACCTGCATGTTCACGTGGAATCCAGCGGCGAGCAGTACCGGTTTGTCATGCCGGGCGCGAAACTCACCGATGACGAGTTTCGTCAGCTTGAAGAGAAAGTGCTGACGATAGAAAGCGGCGCGCTGCTGGTGGTCAGCGGCAGCCTGCCGCCCGGCGTCAGCACGGAAAAATTAACCGCGCTGATTCAGGCGGCGCAGCAACGCGGTATCCAATGCATCGTTGACAGCAGCGGCGAGGCTCTGCAGGCGGCCTTAGTGCCGGGCAATCTTGAGCTGGTCAAACCCAACCAGAAAGAGCTAAGCGCGCTGGTCAACCGCGAACTGACGCAGCCTGACGATGTGCGCACCGCCGCGCAGGAGCTGGTACGCAGCGGCAAAGCGCGACGCGTGGTGGTTTCCCTCGGTCCGCAGGGGGCGCTGGCCGTCGATGAAACGTCGTCCGTTCAGGTTGTTCCACCGCCGATGAAGAGTCAGAGCACGGTTGGCGCGGGTGACAGCATGGTGGGCGCGATGACGCTTAAGCTTGCGCAGGGCGCGTCACTGCTCGAGATGACGCGCTACGGCGTGGCGGCGGGTAGCGCCGCCACCATCAACCAGGGCACGCGCCTCTGTTCGCTGGCCGATACGCAAAAAATCGTCGATTACCTGTCCCGAAATTAACGTCTGTTCCCCTTCATCTGCATGGAGGGGAACGTCATCCCCGAGTCGCCAAACGCAAACTATCGACTATGCTAAGAAAACTTCCATGATAACAATGAGGTGAATTATGAGCAGTGGTGACATCACTCGTTATGTCGTAACCGTCAACCTTCATGAAGCATCGCTTACCGAGCTAAATGAGCTCAACAATGCCTTCACCCGGGCTAATTTTCTCCTCACCCTGACGGATGACGAAGGCAATATTCATGATTTAGGCACTCTGACATTTGGCCTGATCGGCGCGCTTAATAAAGAAGAGGTCCATGCGCTGGCCGCCAGCCTGGTGGAAAGTGTGACCGACAAGCCAGCCGAAATTGACGTCGACACCTGGGAAAGCTGGCAGAAAAAAGAACAATAAGTGCCCTGTATGAAATTAAACCGCTCAGGTGTGCGTTAGTTCGTATTTTTTTACCGCAATAATGCGCTAACTTTATGATCTGGCAGACAACATGGGAGAGTCAACATGTGGCAGGCTATCAGTCATCTTTTAAGTGAGCAGCTGGGTGAAGGTGAAATTGAACTGCGTAACGAACTGCCAGGCGGAGAGATCCACGCCGCGTGGCATTTACGCTACGCAGGGCGCGATCTCTTCGTAAAATGCGATGAACGCGAACTGCTTCCGATATTTACCGCCGAAGCCGATCAGCTGGAGCTGTTGTCGCGCAGTAAAACGGTGACGGTCCCGCAGGTTCTGGCCGTCGGTAGCGACCGCGATTACAGTTTTCTGGTCATGGAATATCTCCCCGCCCGTCCGCTGGATGCCCATAACGCTTTCATTCTTGGCCAGCAGCTAGCGCGCCTCCATCAGTGGAGCGACCAGCCGCAGTTTGGCCTTGATTTTGACAACGATCTTTCCACCACGCCGCAGCCCAATGCCTGGCAGCGTCGCTGGTCGACGTTTTTTGCCGAGCAGCGCATTGGCTGGCAGCTAGAGCTTGCCGCCGAAAAAGGGCTGGAGTTTGGCAATATAGACGCCATCGTCGAGCACGTACAGCAGCGCCTGGCCTCCCACCAGCCTCAGGCGTCTCTGCTCCACGGTGATTTGTGGTCCGATAACTGCGCGCTGGGGCCCAACGGCCCCTATATCTTCGACCCGGCCTGCTACTGGGGTGACCGAGAGTGCGACCTTGCCATGCTGCCGCTGCACCCAGAACAACCGCCGCAGATATACGACGGGTATCAGTCGGTTTCGCCCCTGCCGCCCGGCTTCCTCGATCGTCAACCGGTGTATCAGCTTTATACGCTGATGAACCGCGCCATACTTTTTGGTGGGGAACACCTGGTTAACGCCCAGCGGGCGCTTGAGCGCATGCTTGCCGCCTGAGACGCGAACGGGTGGCTTTGCCGCCACCCGTATCGGTTACAGAAAACCGAGCAGTGAGAAGAAGAAGTATCCTGCCACAATGATAATCACGGGAAGGATATAGAGCGGGAAAATTTGCAGGAAAATGGTGTGGCGCGGCACAACAATGCGGGATTCAATCTGCTCCCGGCTCATGCCTTCCGGGCCTTTGGCCTGCTCCAGAATGAGCTGGTCCTCGACGCCCTCGCGTAAGAAGCGCGTCTGACGACTCATTCGCGCGCCAGAGGCCTGCAGCGCCAGCGCAACAAAGATCAGGGCGTAGATCACCCAAAAGCCGATATTCAGCTGATGCTGAAAATCCGGGGTCGGTGAGTTAAACCAGAAGACATTCAAGAATGGCGTATTAAAACGCATCATCTCAATCATCACATGCGCAAAATCAAGCATAACCGCATTGATACCCGGCTGTTTTTCGCTGTGATCGTACATAAATTTGAGTACAGAAATCAGCGTAGAAATGACGGCAGGAATAAAAATCACCCAGCCAGCAATACGTTTTAAGACCGCAATGCGTCCAGCTTGTTGATACGTCATCAGTTCCTCTTCATAAAGACGCGTTATTTGTGCCTAAGTCTACCTGCTGGTCATCAATTTCGCCCGCTCTTTAAAAGCAATATGCTAAATTGCAGAGTGTGCTTAGCACTTATCGTCTGTCGAACACCCTGGATAAGGAGACGTTGTGATGTCGACACCGCGCCAAATTCTTGCCGCAATTTTTGACATGGATGGATTACTGATCGATTCCGAACCGTTGTGGGATCGCGCCGAACTGGAGGTCATGGCCAGCCTGGGCGTGGACATCAGCCGCCGTAATGAACTTCCCGATACGCTGGGCCTGCGCATCGATATGGTGGTTGACCTGTGGTTTGCCCAACAGCCGTGGGCTGGACCGGGTCGTGATGAAGTGACCGCGCGCATTATCAGCCGCGCCATTTCGCTGGTAGAAGAGAGCAAGCCGCTGCTGCCCGGCGTACGTGAGGCCGTCGCGCTGTGTAAAGCCCAGGGGCTCAAGGTCGGCCTGGCCTCGGCGTCACCGCTGCATATGCTGGAAAAAGTGCTCATCATGTTTGAACTGCGCGACAGTTTCGACGCGCTGGCGTCCGCTGAGAAATTGCCTTACAGCAAGCCGCACCCGCAGGTCTATCTCGACTGTGCCGCTAAGCTCGGCGTGGATCCCCTCAACTGCGTTGCGCTGGAAGATTCCGTTAACGGCATGATAGCGTCTAAAGCCGCGCGGATGCGCTCCATTGTGGTGCCTGCGGAAGAAGGCCGCCACGATCCCCGGTTTGCCCTTGCCGATGTGAAGCTGATTTCACTGGCAGAACTCACGGCGCATCACCTGCGGGGCGGTTAAGACCCTACTGCAGTTTGTGACAAACAGTTACACCGTCACCTCTTCCGCCTACTGTATAAAAACCCTATACTGTATGAATTGACAGTTTTATGGGTTTTATCATGACGGCGGAAGGCCACCTGCTTTTTTCTATCGCGTGCGCAGTATTTGCCAAAAACGCTGAACTCACCCCCGTGCTGGCACAGGGGGACTGGTGGCATATCGTCCCTTCCGCCGTTTTGACCTGTCTGCTGCCCGATATTGACCATCCCAAGTCCTTCCTCGGTCAGCGCCTGAAGTGGGTGTCAAAACCCATCGCCCGCGCGTTCGGCCACCGGGGGTTTACGCACAGCCTGCTGGCCGTGTTTGGCCTGCTGACGCTTTTCTATTTAAAAGTGCCCGAAAGCTGGATCGTCCCCGGTGATGCCATCCAGGGGATGGTGCTGGGCTATCTGAGCCATATTCTGGCCGATATGCTGACGCCCGCGGGCGTACCGCTGCTGTGGCCCTGCCGCTGGCGCTTCCGTTTTCCCATCCTCGCACCGCAGAAAGGGAACCAACTGGAGCGCGTCTTGTGCATGGCGCTGTTTGCTTACGCCGTCTGGATGCCGCAAACGTTGCCCGAAAACAGTGCAGTCCGCTGGTCTTCCCAGATGATTAATTCGCTACAATTTCAGTTCAATCGCTTTATTCATCACCAGATTGAACAGTAAACCAACAAAACTATCCCATTTGTCATAACCCATTCCATTTGGATATAAGCGCGACATCACACTTCTGCTAACCTTCCGCCAACAGGATCGGTAAAAACCGACCCGATAATAAATCAGGAGAACGGGGATGAATTTTCCACTCATCGCGAACGTCGTTGTGTTCGTTGTATTGCTATTGCTTCTCGCGCAGGCGCGCCATAAACAGTGGAGCCTGGCGAAAAAGGTGCTGGTTGGTCTGGCCATGGGTGTCGTATTTGGTCTGACATTACAGGCTATTTATGGCTCCGATAATCCAGTACTGAAAGATTCCATTCAGTGGTTCAACATTGTCGGTAACGGCTATGTTCAGCTGCTGCAGATGATCGTTATGCCGCTGGTATTCGCCTCTATTCTGAGCGCCGTTGCCCGCCTGCATAACGCGACCCAGTTGGGAAAAATCAGTTTCCTGACCATTGGTACGCTACTGTTCACCACGCTGATTGCCGCGCTGGTGGGTGTGCTGGTCACTAACCTGTTTGGCCTCACCGCAGAAGGTCTGGTTCAGGGTACCGCTGAAACGGCGCGTCTGACCGCAATTCAGACCAACTACGTCGGTAAAGTGGCTGACCTGACCGTGCCGCAGATGGTGCTCTCCTTCATTCCGAAGAACCCGTTTGCTGACCTGACCGGTGCGAGCCCAACCTCCATCATCAGCGTGGTTATTTTCGCCGCGTTCCTGGGCGTGGCGGCGCTGAAGCTGCTGAAAGACGATGCGCCAAAAGGCGAACGCGTGCTGACCGCGATTGATACCCTGCAAAGCTGGGTGATGAAGCTGGTTCGTCTGGTTATGCAGCTCACCCCTTACGGCGTGCTGGCGCTGATGACCAAAGTGGTTGCCGGCTCTAACCTGCAGGACATCATTAAGCTGGGCAGCTTCGTTGTCGCCTCTTACCTGGGCCTTGGCATTATGTTCGTGGTGCACGGCATCCTGCTGGGCGTGAACGGCGTCAGCCCGCTGAAATACTTCCGTAAGGTCTGGCCGGTACTGACCTTTGCCTTCACCAGCCGTTCCAGCGCCGCGTCTATTCCGCTGAACGTTGAAGCACAGACTCGTCGTCTGGGCGTGCCTGAATCCATCGCCAGCTTCTCTGCCTCCTTTGGTGCCACCATTGGTCAGAACGGCTGTGCGGGTCTGTACCCGGCGATGCTGGCGGTAATGGTTGCTCCTACAGTCGGCATCAACCCGCTGGATCCGGTCTGGATCGCCACGCTGGTCGGGATTGTTACCGTAAGCTCCGCAGGCGTTGCGGGCGTTGGCGGCGGTGCAACCTTCGCCGCGCTGATTGTGCTGCCTGCGCTGGGCCTGCCTGTGACGCTTGTCGCGCTGCTGATCTCCGTTGAGCCGCTGATCGACATGGGCCGTACCGCGCTGAACGTCAGCGGCTCCATGACCGCCGGTACGCTGACCAGCCAGTGGCTGAAGCAGACCGACAAAGCGATTCTGGAAAGTGAAGACGACGCCGAACTGGCGCATCGTTAATCGCTGTAGAAATAAAAAAACCGCCAACAGGCGGTTTTTTTATGGCTGTTATTCTTCAACCTCTTCATCCTGGCGGATCTGCATCGCCCACCGTTGCGCGGACTCCGGCACCGTAAAGGTGGGAGAGCGACGGAAATGTTCGCCGATCAGCACAAAGGCCACGTATTTCCCCCGTAACTGCCACACATCGCGAAAACCCTCCACTTTCAGGGCATGGTCTGGCGGCGCGGGCTCAACGCGGGGCACATAGCTAATAACCTGGCGGTTTTGTTGACGAAGAGGTTTCATAAGCGACGGATTCACTAAAGCAAATTCTTGAAGCAGGAAAATTCTATCATAGCCGATCCTGCTGCCTTCCGTCGCGCTCCGAGTGGGTGAGATGGCTCCTTTCGTTAATGATGGCATGTGAAAACTCTTAGTTCGCGAGCCATCTCACGACATTGTTCTATCCTTAATAGGGTTTTTAGCAATGGATAAAGGAGAAGCGTGCAATGTCGAACAAAGATAAAACACATCAATCACCGATTCATGGCACTGAAGAATCTCAACCGGGCATGGACTCTCTCGCCCCTTCTGACGGCTCTCACCGCCCCTCCCCGGGCCCTTCCGCACCGGGCGAACAGCCTACCGCACCGGGAAGCATGAAATCCCCGGATACGGGAAACGAGAAGCTGAAATCGCTTGAGCCACACCGTAAAGGCGGCGAAGGTTTTGCGCTCACCACCAATCAGGGCGTGCGCATTTCTGACGATCAGAACTCACTTCGCGCAGGCTCGCGCGGGCCAACCCTGCTGGAAGACTTCATTCTGCGGGAAAAAATCACCCATTTTGACCACGAGCGGATACCGGAACGCATCGTCCACGCACGCGGTTCCGCTGCGCACGGCTATTTTCAGCCCTACAAGAGCCTGAAGGCGATCACCAAAGCGGACTTCCTCTCCGACCCGGATAAAATTACCCCGGTATTTGTGCGTTTCTCCACCGTGCAGGGCGGCGCAGGTTCGGCAGACACCGTCCGGGATATCCGCGGCTTTGCCACCAAGTTTTATACCGAAGAAGGCATTTTCGATCTGGTCGGCAATAACACGCCGGTGTTTTTCATTCAGGACGCGCATAAATTTCCTGACTTTGTCCATGCGGTAAAACCGGAGCCCCACTGGGCCATACCGCAGGGACAAAGTGCGCACGACACCTTCTGGGACTATGTCTCCCTGCAGCCTGAAACCTTACACAACGTGATGTGGGCGATGTCAGACCGCGGGATCCCCCGCAGCTACCGCACCATGGAGGGGTTTGGCATCCATACCTTCCGGATGATCAACGCCGAGGGGAAAGCCACGTTTGTCCGTTTCCACTGGAAGCCGGTGGCGGGTAAAGCCTCGCTGGTGTGGGACGAGGCGCAGAAGCTGACCGGGCGCGATCCGGACTTCCATCGCCGCGAGCTCTGGGAATCCATTGAAGCGGGCGACTTTCCGGAATACGAGCTGGGCCTGCAGCTCATCCCGGAAGAGGACGAATTTAAGTTCGATTTCGACCTTCTGGACCCGACGAAGCTGATCCCGGAAGAGCTGGTACCGGTGCAGCTGGTGGGTAAAATGGTGCTCAACCGCAACCCGGATAACTTCTTTTCCGAAAACGAGCAGGCCGCGTTCCACCCGGGGCATATCGTGCCGGGGCTGGACTTCACCAACGATCCGCTCCTGCAGGGACGCCTGTTCTCCTATACCGATACGCAGATCAGCCGTCTTGGCGGGCCGAACTTCCACGAAATTCCGATTAACCGCCCAACCTGCCCGTACCACAACTTCCAGCGCGACGGGATGCACCGTCAGGATATTGATACCAACCCGGCGAACTATGAGCCGAACTCCATCAACGATAACTGGCCGCGTGAAACGCCTCCTGGACCGAAACGCGGTGGATTTGAATCCTATCAGGAGCGTATCGATGGCAATAAAATTCGCGAGCGCAGCACCTCGTTCGGCGAGTATTACGCCCACCCTCGCCTGTTCTGGAACAGCCAGACGCCGATTGAGCAACAGCACATCATCGGCGGCTTCAGCTTTGAGCTGAGTAAAGTGGTGCGCACCTACATCCGCGAGCGCGTGGTCGATCAGCTGGCGCATATTGATGTTCAGCTTGCCCAGAGCGTCGCGGACAACCTGGGCATTACGCTGACCGACGAGCAGCGTAACCTCGCTCCGCCGAAAGAGGTTAACGGCGTGAAGAAAGATCCGTCGCTGAGCCTGTATGCAGTGCCGGGCGGCTCGATTAAAGGCCGCGTGGTTGCCATTCTGCTGAACGACAAAACCCGCGCCAGCGACGTGCTGGGGATCATGCAGGCGCTAAAAACCCAGGGCGTGCATGCCAAACTGCTCTATTCCCGCATGGGTGAGGTGACGGCCGACGATGGTTCTGTGCTGCCAGTCGCGGCGACCTTTGCCGGTGCGCCATCGCTCACCGTCGATGCGGTGATTGTGCCGGGCGGAGATCTTGCCAGTCTGCTGACCAACGGCGACGCCGTCTATTATCTGCTGGAAGCCTATAAGCACCTGAAACCGATCGCGCTCTCCGGCGATGCGCGACAGTTTAAAGCGCAGCTGAAGGTGGCCGATCAGGGTGAGGACGGCATTGTCGAGGGCGATAACGTTGACGATGCCTTCATGACGAAGCTGTTTGATTTGCTCGCCGCGCACCGCGTCTGGTCACGCAGCTGTAAGATCGATCAGATTCCGGCGTAAAAAAAAGCCCGGTGGCGGCTTCGCCTTACCGGGCCTACAA
>NZ_KV787861.1:0-32735 GCF_001807145.1 Enterobacter sp. HMSC16D10 | reverse complement strand
TCTCATATCAGGAACTTGTTCGCACCTTCCCTAACCTCATAATCACTCCATCCAAATTACTTTTTTTTCCCAGCCGGTAGAGCCTTGGCCCAACAGAGCCTTGTTTCATCCACCTTGCTGTCTACGATTCGACAGGCATCCCAGTTAAGAGATGACCAGTGAGCAATGGCAGAGGCCAACCAGTACCACGGTGCCGTAAACACCGGCTGGCCCCCTTCCTTCGTTTTAAATACCTGGTATCGCATCTTGATCCTCCTGTTTGGGTGAGGCTTAGGCCTCGTAATAGAAATTTTTTGTGTCCGGATAGGGTTTAAAGCAATGAGCCGTGGCTCTCCCCAGGGAAAGCACTGAAGCCTCAGCTTCCGGCGCTTCCTCAGTGTCTTCACGAAATTCCCCGCCAAGTTGCTTCACCCATTCGGCAGCGAGCTGCACACCTTCATCAAAGGGAACTTTGTTCTTTTGAAGCACATCCAGATAGGAAAGCAGCAAGCAGTGAGGCGTAATGACGGCGGTGTTCCAATCGGTTGCGAGCCGTGTTTCGTCCATATCTGCATACCAGGCATCAACCTGATGTTTCAATCCGATCTCGGCCATCATGCCGTGCTTACCGGCGACCTTTCTGCCTTCCTCTACCACATCAACCGGGGCGTCCCAGTAGAGGACTCCCCCGTCCGCTTCTTGGGTCGCACAGGTTGCACCTTGCGGCCAATGCCTCCGTTCCATAACGAGCTCGCAGAGCGTTTGGTTGCCTACAGGAGCCTTGTAGTCCTCATCGAGATTCACCACGATGGTTTCCGGCTCCTGTTCAACCGGTGGCAGGTATCTGGCGACCAGAGGCATTGTCAAAATCACAGCCCCATCCATGTGAAAGGATGTTGGAGCCTTCACTATTCGGTCCATTACCCAGCACCAAGCATGAAGCAACCGATCCTCTACCTTGTCGTCAGCCTCAATCTCTTGAACGAACTGGTTGAAACGAACCTGACTATCCAGAAACAGGCCTGTGCTCTGACACTTATCGCTGATCGTATGAATGAGCTCCGCCTGCTCCAGAAGCATTTCTCGGGTGACTTCCTCCACATCACCAAATGCGTCAAACAACTTTGTCATGTAGTCACGAATTTGCATGTTCTTCCCCCTCGGCATCGAATTGCTTTGCAAGCTCAGGATCACCGGCCCAGCGAAGGGCGTCTCCCATATGCGTGAAAGCGCGTTTATTGTTATCCTGCTTATTCACCCTGACCGGCGTCTTTTGGTCACGAGGCTGTAGTAGCCAGTACCCGGCCTCTTCCCTGATTAGTTCTGCGGCCACCAGAAAGCCGTTCTTCGTTGCAATGATCATCATCAGCTCCCGTGGTTAAGCCAGTAGGCATAGATAGTGATGGCAAGGCCTCCCGCGAGCACAATGACTGCGGCGGTACGCTGGACCCACTTCGATGCACCAAACCGCGCCAGGTGTCTCCCCAGGAACTGGAAAGGTGCTGTCTTTCCGATAGCGCGAATCACCCAGGAGATTGCCAACAGAAGGATGGCTGTGGCCGGGTATATACCAACCCCTAAGAGATTCATCTCTCCGACCGCGAGCTGATAGATGAATGCCAACAGCATGGTTACCGCAGTCAATACAGCTACAACCTTGGTCCCGTTTCGCCAGTCCCACGCTCGACGTGCGTCACTGGTAAAACTCACCATCGAGACAAGGAACGGCATAAATGGCAGGTTCATGCTGGTGGGTTTATCCATGAATGCGTCAAGACCCACAAACATGGCCGTCATCACCACATAGAACAACAGGGCGGGGACAAGCATGTCGCGTAAAGACCGAACCTGGTTGGCGTTCGCGTTTTGAGTATTCGTCGTCATTGTGTTTGCCCCTTCAACATTCCCCATAGCTGACGGTGAAGATCAGCGATTACCTTGTACGTCCCCTTCACTGCTGGTTGCTCAAGGGTCTTGAGCATCCACAAAGCAATAAACAGGCTGGAAAGCAGTGCCACCACCAACTGGATGTTGTGGCTACTCAAATAGACGGCATAGCCGTTTAGGCAGGCACTCAATAGCAACCAGACCCTGGCCGTCATCAGCCCCCAGCGGTGATAGGTCACGAGCAGGTAGGCTGTTACGACAGAACAGAGTGTCATGGCACCAGAAGTGGCTAGGTAAACGACCCATGTACTGGCCTCGCCAGTGACGTAAGTGCCACCAACGGAGAAGGACAAGCCAAAGATCCAAATTGCTGCATTCCGGAGTAGGGCATCAACAATGATGTAACTAGCAGCGAGATTGATAATTCCGCGTTTTAGCATTACCCCCTCCCGTTATTCTGATACCTGCCCAGCTCAGCCCTGAGCCTATTAATTTCTTCCGTGGCTTCGGCCAACTGCTCCCGATACTTCTTGAACTGCTGATATGAATGCCAGGACTGTCCTTTCGATACTGACTTCGTGATGGCGGCGACCTCATCCGGCGTCAACCGGGTGAGCTGCTCTTCCGGATAGATCAGGATGGTGTTGCTGTCCCAGTCAAAGCCTGCGTGAATAGCTTTCACCCCCACTGTAGGGGTTCCACCAATCCCACCTGGCTGGTGGATGACAAGCCTCAAAGGCGCTGAGGCCTTGTGTGGATGAAGGCTATCGAGAGCCTCTTTTGCTTCTTGTAACTCCATAGATTCACCTCATAGTGAAATCAGGCCCCGGAGAGCCTGACTTTCACATGTGAAAGTTAATTTGCCTTCTGCTGTCTGGCAGAAACCCTCAAGGCCAGCGCCTTTTGCATGTCGGGCTGCTGGAAACGCACCTTGGTCCGATCAGGCCAACTGTCCATTTCATTGCACCGCAGGGTGTCTATGGCCGCATCACGGTAAACCTGATAGAAGTCGGTTCCACCTATGGAGTTAATTGCCATCATGGCGGCAAACATCGGGTTACTGTTCATGACGCTTGTAAGAGTCTCGGGGGTCATTGGGGTGTCGCATGACTTGTTGAGGGCAACCAGCAGGTCATTACCAACCAGGGCACAGGCAGCGCATACCTGTTTGGTATCATCCAAGGCCTTCGCGTATTCGTTGTTTGGCTGAGGGACGCTTGAGCAAGCCGACAGGACAAGCAGCCCCGCCAGAAGGCATCCCAATTTAGTTGTAATCTTGATCATCAGTTCTCACTCCACTTTCACATGTGAAAGTTTTTATTGGTTCGCGGAGTCGTCTTGTTGCGACTCAATCATCATTTTTCGCATCACGGCCATGATGGCTTGCGCCGGTTGAGCGCCGCCGAGAAGCTGGCTCTTGCCGGTATGGTTGTCCACTACAAAAGTGGCTGGTGTCCCGTTGACGCCATAGCTCTTGGCTTTCTGGATGTCAGCTTCAACCTTGTCTTCGTACTTTCCTGAGCCGAGGCACTCCCGGAACGCATCCAGATCAGCACCAACACCAGTGACAACAGAGGCCAGGTCAGCAACACCGCCACCATTCCCCTGGGTATGGTGGAAAATGTCGTTAACGAAGACCCAGAAGCCACGGTTGCCCTTCTGCTCAGCAATACATTCAGCGGCCAGAGCTTCCTTGTGAGCTGCCGGGTTATGGAAATCGAGAGGCATGTGCTTCCACTGCCAATTCACATTGCCTTTGCTGGCATCCACAATTTGTTTGGGTGTGTCGTGGAATCGCTTGCAGAATGGGCACTCCATATCGTAGAACTCCACCAGCGTGAACCGAGCACCAAGGTCCCCGTAGATGTGTTTGCCTTCTTCGACCTTCTCAGGTGCTGCCTCGAACTGGGCATACTTCTGATCGATGTCGGCTTGTTGTTTCTGCGCGACAAACTTGTTGATGCTTTCGGCCACAGCAGCTTCAAACTCTGCCTTGCTTTTGAAGGTGACGCCTTCGGCATCCTTCACCTGGTTGACCGTAGACTTCACGTTGGCGATCTCTTGCGCCAGATCCTTCTCTTTCACGAACTGGTAGATCCCGAACCCGGTTCCTACGAGCCCCAAAAGAATGGCGGCAACAACCCCGAGACGTAGTGATTTGGTACTTTGTTCTGTCATATCAAACTGCTCCTATCAGTAAACTTTCACAGCGCTGAGTTCTTGCACGAAGGAACTGGCTTCGAGCTTCGCTCGTTGGGTCAGTCGCCGGATGATGTCTTCGGTTGGTGTGTAGTCCACCAAGTTGCTCTGGTGGATGACGTCTCGCGCCACGGAGTTCAAACTACCCAGGCCATCAATCAGCCCAATGTCTTTGGCCTGCTCCCCGTTCCAGAGCAATCCAGAAAACACCTCTGGGTCGTCTTTCAGTCGATCACCCCGCCCAGCCTTCACTCGTTCGATGAACTGCTGGTGGGTTTTCGATAGAACGCCCTCCCAGAATTTCTTCATGTCAGAGGTAAGAGGGGAGAATGGGTCGAGAAGCGCTTTGTGCTCTCCGGAAGTGATAGCCCGGCGCTCGATGCCGAGCTTGTCCATCAAGCCGGTGAATCCAAACCCCGAGCTGATGACGCCGATAGAACCGACAAGGCTGGCGCGGTCAGCATAGATTTCATCCGCAGCAGAGGCGATGTAGTAACCGCCAGAGGCACCGATGTCATCAATGATGGCGTAGACCTTTTTCTCCGGATGAAGGGCTCGCTGCGCCTTCACTTCGTCATAAATCCGTCCTGCTTGAACCGGGCTACCGCCAGGGCTGTTTATGCGAAGCACGATAGCTTGTGAGTTCGGGTTGTCGAATGCAGCTTGGATGGACGGGATAAGGTGATCAGCATCGGCCAGAGTGCCAGCAGCAATTTCACCACGGATGTTGATATACGCGGTGTGAGGGGCTCCTGCCTTGGCGCTTTGCCACGGCATCCCACCCGGATTAGATGCCAAAATGATGAAGCCGATCATGAGAAGCACGAAACCAGATGCGCGAAGCACACGCAACATGGTCCGCCAGCGCCGGTCTTTCACCTGCTCTTTATGCAGGGTGAACATGTACTTCTCAATGAGTTCTTTCTCCCAGGGGATCTCTTTGTTTTCTGCCATTAGTTTTTCCTTTTGCATGTTTCGATTATCAGTCCCCAGAACTCTTCATCAGCGCTATCAGCCCGGTCTTTGACTTTCTGGTAAACAAGGTTGGTGTTGAGCTGATGCTCACGACAGAACTGAGCAATGTTGCTGTAGGTCCTGTCCAGATAGGTGAAGGGTTTCCCTTTACCTTTTTTCTTGGCGAGGATGAGCTTCCACTCATCATTGGAGAGTTTGTCTGCGGCCTTCCCGGTGTCCGCAATGCGCCTACGCACCGTTACCGGATCAAGTCCATGTGCTCTGGCTATGCTGGCAACGCAGTTGAACTTCCGACCGTCAATCATGACAGTAGGCAAATCACCAGCGGCAGCCTCCTTGAATCGGAAACCTCTGTAACCTGGTTTGAAGATCCCAGGAGCAAGTTGCTCACGGAACTCGATTGCTTGTTCTGACCTGACAAACTTGCTGTCGATTTTGCCGAGCATGTACTTAGCCCGAGCGATTACCTGGTAAAGCGTCTTCTCCAGGAGCATGGCGTCAGCAGCTCGACTCGGAAGACCTATGTCGTCTTCTTGCTCGATACCCAACATTTCTGCATGGCTGGAGCCTTCTGCATGTCGGAAACAGCCGTCGTACTCAAAAAGAAAGGAGGCCAAACCTCCTCTCAGCTTTGCTTTGAACCGGGTGTTGGCCGCGTTCTCTGGCGCTGGTGCCAGCTCGGACACTTCAAGCCCTAAATTTGCGGCCAACTTCCGCAGGTCTTCCTCTCCAATTCGGCATCCAGGCTGCATAACCTGCGCCAGAGCAGATTCATCAGCACATCCGCGTTCTTTCAGCTCAGCCAAGAGGTAGGGAACTCGTACTACCCCCATAAGCTCAAGCTCCCTGAATCGCGTGGACCACCAGCTCACAGAGTTTCCCGTACACAGGAGCAAGGCAGAGTGAAGCCATCACCATGCCAAAGGCTTTCGATGGACCCTCTTTGGCGAACTTGGTCAACCACGGCATCATGCCGCACAGAGCAGCAACCATAGCGCCAGCCACCCCCAGGGAAGGGAATGCCATCACTTGGGCCAGAATGAAGAAACACTGGGCGTATGCCGCATGGGTCATCGCCTTCTTATCTGCTGCCGTGAACTCCACGGCATCTACGCTTTTGACTTTTTCCATCACATTGTCCTCATGCAACATCAGGTTTTCCGAAAAATTTCTCATACACTTCGAGGTCGAAGGCCAGCATGGTCTTTGCCGCCTTTTCACTAAGCTGGTGGAGGCTAAGCATCTGAACCTTGTCAGTGCCGGTCACTTGCAGATCCACCGCGAACCACGTCCCACCTTTGGTCACGGCCAGAACTTGCACCGCCCAGGGCTTATCCAGTCGTTCGGGCGGTGTGATCATGTTCGACACTTTGGCGACCGTCGCGGTTGAACCTACCCAGTGCTTGTCGAACGCAATGACGTTCAACGCTTCAAACGCATCCTTCGCAGCTTTAAACCGGCTCCGGACAGCATCTTGTTGCTTCCAAGCCATGAACTGGAGAAGGGTCATTCCACCAGCCATAAGGGTGAGAAAACTCAAGCCATTGGCGGCAGCTACGACCGTCGCTACCAAGGACCCCAACATGACGAAGCGGTTATGTTTAAGCTGGGCCACTATTCACCTCCTATACCAACCAGCGTACAGGACTTTTCAAAAATGCAACCCCGCCTAGCTGCCCAATTCGGGCAACCCTGATTCAATCCAGAACTTTCACATGTGAAACTTTCCGCCACAGGAACAGGAGGTTTTTACCTGACCAGAACGGATGGATTGATAGCGGTGCCACAGCTTGACCACTTCTTTTTCGCTGAGAAGGTTTGTCTTGATGTAACGGACTCTATCCCCGTCCGCTGTCTCAACAACGGTTCGGACATAGCCGTACTTGGCAACGGGTGCCTTGTACTTGTGTGACAGAATTACCCGGTAAACCGAGAGCTGGATAATGTCCGACTCATAGATGTGGTTTACCTGGCGCAGCTTGGTGTCCAAGGGAATGAGAACCCCATTCTTGGTTTGGTACACCTGATCAACCCTGCCGTGCATGGGCACCGGCTGTGTGGTTGATATGTCCTGTTCGGACAAAAACAGAGTGGCCGAGCGCAGCTCATAAGGCATGTTCTCTGATTTCCACCACGCCCAGGTGTCTCCAATGCCGCGTTTGCGCCATTGGTCCACTTTCGCAATGACGAAAGGGGCGATGATCAGGACGAATATCCAGAGAACTGGCTTCATGACTACCTCCGGCCCCTAAACCACTCTGGATGATTGGATACATCCATGCTCTTAACCTGTGATGAGAAGACCAGTAGCTCTTGGGTCGTCAGGACGGTCTCAGGAGCCCGAGCGATGAAAGGTCTCAGCAATTCAGAACCCGCATAGATATTGATGACCATATGCAATCGCTCTGTTGCTCCAGAAACTCTCCGCCAGCTCCGGTAGGTTTCTGTTGATTTGGCATAGCCAACCAAGGCAGGAGCCAGCGTGTCGGACTCCTTCGTATTCAACTTCCCTTTTGCTGCCTTCGATACGAACTCAGCGATCACCAAAGCCAGCATGTCGGAGGTAAGGTGAAGCGGCAGCTTTATCGTGTCGAAGTCAGCCTGCTTGATGGTGAACAGGCGGATGTGATCGTTGCGGTAGTCACGCACATAGATGACATGACTCTCAAATGGGTTGGAGTGGTTAAAGGCATCCATACCCCAGCCTGCGGCCTCAAGATGTGCGTTTGATACTGACTTGTCGTAATCAAATTCCACGCTATTACTCTCCGTCTTGTCGTTCAGGAACTTTCACATGTGAAAGTTTTCCGTCGGTCATGATGTCCAGGACGGCTTTGCCCAGTCTCATCCCTTTATGGTTTTGAACCGGGTCTCCCTTGTAGAAAAGTCCTGGCTCGTTATCGGGATGGAATACCCCGTGAGGAATGTTGTCGTGATCGCCCAGCCACATGCGTAGCCTCAGATCCACCAGCCACCCATCATCCAGGACAACCCAGAAATGCGGTGTCACGATGTCCTTGGTCTGTTCGTTTCGCACAAAGCCATACATGCAGTCATGAGGTACACCCGCTTCATTGAGTAGGTGGCTTACTGCCCATGTCATACCGTCACATTCCATCTGGCAGTCATCCAAGGTCATAAGGACGGCTTCCAGTTCCCGGTGCCACTCCGTCATTTGCTTGGCCGCAGGTTTTACCACCAGCTCGTTTTTGTTTTCTGCCAAGATGATGTCTTCCTCGTCAATATTGCATTCGTCTATCGCTTCCGAACGGATGGATACCGCTTCATCCCAGTCATCGCTCGATCCGAAAATGCTCCAACCCTCAAGACCGTAATTCACCCATACGATGAACCGCTTTATCGTTTTCATGTGCGGCCCCCTTTAACCGTGCAACGTTCCCACATACTCACCCCTTCAAACCGTAACCCCACCAAAAAGCCACTTCTTGATGATTTCCAATCAGCAGCGGCAGGTTGCCCCTGAACTAACCTCACCGAAAAACCACCTTTAGATTGCTTTCTGGTGCTTATCAAGTTCTCCTGAGTGATTAGTCGTTCTGAAAACTTTACTTTTCACAGTATCATTTTATAATACTGTAAATCATAAAAACAACCCAGTAAAGAAAAAAGAGCGACTTATGTTGAGACGAGAAAACCAAGGAGATTTGTTCGATGACCAGGTGGTGTTGCCATCACTGGAGTCGGTTCTTACCGGCATATCTTCCAGTCAGCGTTGTGACGATAGAACAACGTACTTCTCCGCTCCGGATGTGGACCTGAGTTTGTACGATCACATCATTGTTTGCCTGTCTGGAGGCAAAGACTCGATTGCTGCGTACTTGCGGCTGGTGGACATGGGTGTTGATAAGTCAAAGGTGGAGTTCTGGCACCATGATGTTGATGGTCAGGAAGGCAGTTCGTTGATGGATTGGGCCTTCATGCGTGATTACTGTCGTCAGCTCGGGGAAGAACTGGGTATCCCAATGTACTTCTCGTGGCTTGAGGGCGGCTTTGAGGGCGAAATGCTCAAAGACAATGCCTATAGCCACCCCCATCGTGTAGAGACGCCTGAGGGGCTTCTGGTGCTGCCTAGAGACCATAAGCGCTCTAAGCCTGGTACGCGCCTTCGTTTCCCTCAGCAATCGCCATCACTCCAAACAAGGTGGTGCTCATCAGCCTTGAAGATCGATGTTGGCCGCAGAGCTCTTAATAACCAGGAGCGCTTCAAGGGGAAGAAGATCCTTTTCATCACTGGTGAGCGCCGGGAGGAAAGTGCAAACAGATCCAAGTACAACCAGCTTGAGGCTCATGCCTGTGACAGAAGATATGGGAAGACTGCACGGTTAGTTGATGCCTGGAGGCCCGTTCTTCATTGGACTGAGGAGGAGGGATGGGAAGTAATCGAGCGTCACCGCATCCTGGCCCCAGTCCCTTATCGCCTTGGCTGGAGCCGGTCGTCGTGTATGACCTGCATCTACAACTCACAGCGTATCTGGTCCACGATCCGTCACTACTGGCCTGAACGAGCTGGGAAAATTGCTCAGTATGAACAAACCTTTGGTGTGACGGTATCAAGAAAAAAAATCGACGTAATAGATTTAGGTTCTGCTGTTGCGCCGATACAGATTAGTGATGTTGAGGCATTGGAGCAGGTATCCAGAGAAGATTACACGCTCCCGATTTTTGTGCCGGAGGGGCAGAAGTGGGTTCTCCCTGGTGGCGCATTTGGCCGAGAGGCCTGTGGTTCTGATTGATTTGTGCAGAGGTGGCAATGTTGGATTTTGTTTTTTTGGTGTTTTTGGGGTTGGGCATATCTACGGTGCTGGTGCGTCGGTCTTCCCGTAAGGGGATGGATCTTGAGCTGACATGGCTCCAGTCGTTGAAGGTCGTGCTGGTTCGTGGAGCTGTTGCATTGGGCCTGGGTTTTGGCATTGGCAGGCTTGTATTGATGGGGATGCAGTATGGTTTCCTGAGTGAGTCTGTCCTGAGGGAACATGCACTTGTCTCCGTAGCGGTGGTTCTGATCTGTGGGCTTGGTTCGTTCGTTGCGTTTCAGTGGATCATCGGGAGGATCTCTGGAAGATCGATCAGCGTCGTTTCTGTGATCAAAGCTGTGATGTACGAGTCTGGTTACTTTGTGCTGTCGATGCTTATCTTGTTGGTGATACTCGTCCTGTTCGGCCTTGCATACGAGACTTTTTTCTAAAAAAACAGTGTTGATTATTTTTTGTTCAGTGATCAAAAGGATAAATATAAAGATCTTTAGATCTTTGTATAAAGGATTAAAAACGGTTAAAGACAGGTTAGGCGTTCTAAATCACCACTCAACACATTGATATTACTGGTGTTTTCATATTTATTCCGTGCAACAAACCCATAGGTTGCCGTGCAGCGTTCCCATAGGTTGCCGTGCAACGTCCCCACATACCCTTGGATCTTATCCACTGTTATCCACACGGAACCCCTCTTTTTTCCACAAAATCCTTACAAAACAGAGCTTTCGTGCAGCGTTCCCACATATCAGATCTGGTGTTCGTGCAGTATTCCCACATGTCTAAGGTCATACGTGCAGTCGCCCCATATACAATTTTCTGAACGTGCAACGTACCCACATGTCAATTTTGGTCGTTTTTTGCACCGTGCAGCGTACCCACATATGATCGTGCAGCGTTCCCATATACCAAAACCCCGTTTATGCACAGGAAATGTGGATAACTTTTGGCCTCTTTTTGTGTGCGCGTGATCACTTTATGGACTATTAGAGTCATTTTGACTGCTTTTTTAGGTTTGTCCTGATCTGTCAATCTTTGTTCTGCTTCGTCAATCGTGCAGAGTTCCCATATATCGAGAGGTTCAGGACCTGCTTTCGTGCAACGTACCCACATATCAAATCTCATAACGTGCAGGTCCCCCACATCCTCACCCTTTAACTATCAATACCTTACGGGAACCACTCTACGGGAACCACTGGAGCAGCATGGCACTTATCCTTCGTCGTGGCTTACGCTTGCACGATACTGAGACTCAGCTTGCGACTACCGTGCAGCGATCCCATATATAGAGCCCCAGCCCACGCTGCATCTGGGGTCACGTTCGCTCTATCCGTGCAGCTCCCCCATATGCGGAGGCATTCCGTTTCCGGTCCTGCCTGGTGGGCGTACCTTGTGCGCTTTCTTCTGGCATAAAAAAAGGCGCTGACGCGCCTATCTTTCTTTTCCCTGGGGGGTGGGAGATTCTGGTGGCTATCTCCCCTTACGTTGGGGTTCATCAATGATGTCGTGGTCGATCATGCCGTGCTTGATGGCCCGTAGCTCTGTCTGCTGCTTACGCTTGTTGGACGCCATCACCTGCTTCACGAAGTTCTCATGAGGCCTTATGACGTACCGCACGTCGATGACTCTGCGGCCATCCTTGATCTGGTTCGCGTCGTAGTCGCTTATGACCTCTTGTTTGATGAGGGCCTCCAGAGCGAGCTTCATGGCTCTGACGTTCTCCGGCATCCGTGGGCTCAATTCACGAGGGCTCTGGGTCAGGAAGCTGATAAGCGATGGCGTGTACGGCGAATCTGGTGATGCTTGAGTCCAGTAGTGGCTCATTCGCTTGTAGATGTACCGTGCAAGAGGGGAGCGGATTTGCATTCCGATTTTGTAGTTGTACTGACGAAACGACAGATTCATGATCGATTCGTTTACCAGCGGGTTGAACTGCACATAGCACCTGGCGTTCCCGCCTTTCTTGCGAAACTCACCTCTGGTGGTCAGTCCCACCATCGGGAAGAAGCTGGAGCTGATGAAGGCTTCACCGTCATCACTGATACATTCGAGTGTTGCGCCACGACAAACCTGGATTGCTTCCTTGATTTCGTTCAGGTTGTACCCGTGACCCATCTTCGAGAGCTCTTTCTGGAGTTCGTACAGAGTGAACATGACTCCAGCCTTGCCCTCGATGATATGGCCTTTCCCGTTCACTGCGAGCTTGCGTAGAGCATCCTCAAGGATTTCCTCTCGCTGTCCCGCGTAGATCAGCACGGTTCTTCCGTCATCCTTCTCGATGATGGCTGGCTTCACCTTCACCGTGAAATGCTGGCCTCTGATGGTGCATTGTCGTGTCACTACAGCGTTGGATAAATCTTCATGCTCACGCTTTTGGTCCCAAATGTACTTCGGCAGCGCATCGTAGATCTCGATGGTGTTGGAGTAGTCGTCTTTCTTGGCCGGAGATTCAATGATCTCAAACAGGCTCATTTGCGGTGAGTCTTTGATTACGTCGAGTTTCTCCAGGTCTTTGTCTTTGGTTCTCTTGCTCATGATTGTTCCGTCGATACTTTCTAGCTGGTGGTCCATGCCGCCAGCATTGTCAATGCTCCCGCTGCTACCGTCGCTGAAAACACTAGCTGGTAGATGCGACGCTTAGCCCCCGCAGTGCCGCTCATAAAACGCAGGGCTGCCGCTTCATATCGGAAATGAGCGAACTCACCCCGAAGGGTGCTATCTGTCCCCTGTGGCGATTGTGGGCGCTTTGACAGGGCAGGGCGAGGATGGCTGGCGACTTTCTTGATCATCGCTTCACATTTCCCCAGTTTCGCCAATTCAGTGGCCGCTACAGATGCTGTCATGTTGTCACACCTCGTCGCTATGTGTCTTGTTTAGCTGGCGCTCGTACTCGTTTAGCGCCCGGCGAATTTTTGCTAAGGCAGTGGCGCGTTGTCTTAACACGGCATACCTGGTTTCAACTTGCTGGATCAACTCTTGTGCCCAGACAGGCTCTTTCTTGAAGTGCGACATGCTGTAGGCATGACCGCGACCCTTCTTGATATGTGTCGATAGAACCCTTTTCTTTTGTCCGGGAACTTGTTCGACAAATCTGTTGCGATACCACTCTGCAACGAGTGATACGCCTAGAATGCGAACCCGTGTACCGACACGCCCTTGTTCGTCCTCTGACGCTTCTTCACGCGCTGATTTGTGCGCGTTCCAGTACATGTCCGCTTCCTGCTGCGCCTCGACAGCAAGAACCGCTAAGGCGTGATCCAGTTTGCTCCGTACCTCTGCAACAAACTCTCGTCCCTCTGCCTCTAGCAGATCCTCTGTTATCTCGGATCGTTCTTCTTCGAGCTTCGGATCTAGCAGATCTAGCCATCGCTCTGTTGGTAGACTCACCTCAATACCCTCCCAATTCCTATCCAATTCCTATCCACATAACTATCTATCTGGAATTTAAAGCTGATTATTCCAATACTGGAATCTAGTTCTGTCACTAGGCTAACCCATCTTTGGAATTTGTCAAATTTCCCTCTATCTATCTGGAATCTTGATGCTCTTATTCTTTCACAGCCTCTTTACATATGAATCTATATTTAAAGATTCCAGATATATTGGATATGGCATCAAAGATTCCAAATGCCTCTTTACCACCGTCTCTCGATGCTGGAGGGCAAGCGGTTCTCGATGCGAGGGTAAGGTCTGTTTATCTGAGCCTATCCGTGCAGCGTTCCCATAGGTTCCCTTACTCAACGATCAAAAAGCCACCGAAAAGCAACCTATATGCCCCTTTTGGGCAATTACACAGGCCATCTGTCCCCGCTTTTAGCCTTATTCTCTATCCAACACGCGGCAAGCAATCGAAAAGCAATCTAAAAGCAATCTTTGGAGGATTTCATGAGTCAATTTGTTCTGGGTTTGGATATTGGTTACTCCAACCTGAAAATGGCAATGGGGTATAAAGGTGAGGAAGCTCGCACAGTCGTCATGCCGGTGGGGGCAGGTCCATTGGAACTGATGCCACAACAGTTAACTGGCGGTGCAGGGACCTGCATTCAGGTTGTGATTGATGGAGAGAAATGGGTTGCAGGCGTCGAGCCTGACCGATTGCAAGGATGGGAGCGTGAGCTTCACGGCGACTATCCTTCGACCAATCCATACAAGGCTCTTTTCTACGCTGCACTCCTGATGTCCGAGCAGAAGGAGATCGATGTGCTGGTGACTGGCCTGCCTGTTAGTCAGTACATGGACGTAGAGCGCAGAGAGGCGTTGAAATCTCGGCTTGAGGGTGAACACCAGATCACGCCAAAACGATCGGTAGCGGTTAAGTCTGTCGTGGTTGTACCTCAACCTGCCGGTGCTTACATGGATGTTGTAAGTTCAACCAAAGATGAAGACCTCCTGGAGATTATCCAGGGAGGAAAAACCGTTGTAATTGACCCTGGGTTCTTTTCTGTAGACTGGGTAGCTCTTGAAGAGGGAGAGGTCCGCTATCACTCATCTGGCACCAGCCTCAAGGCGATGTCGGTGTTGCTACAGGAAACGGACCGGCTAATTCAGGAAGACCACGGCGGTGCCCCTGGCATCGAAAAGATCGAGAAAGCTATTCGTGCCGGTAAGGCCGAAATCTTCCTCTACGGTGAAAAGGTATCGATCAAAGACTACTTCAAGAAAGCCTCAACCAAAGTCGCTCAAAACGCCTTGATCCCTATGCGGAAGTCAATGCGTGAGGACGGGATGGATGCTGACGTAGTTCTGCTGGCTGGCGGCGGTGCCGAGGCTTACCAAGATGCGGCCAAGGAGCTTTTCCCTAAGAGCAGGATCGTACTGCCCAACGAATCCGTGGCATCCAATGCCAGGGGCTTCTGGTTCTGCGGCTGATAGATAGGAGGTCGTTGTGGCTGGTAGCAAATGGGATGGAAAAATATCTAATCTGAACATATCGGAGCAAGCCTTTCCGGAGCTCTATCGTGAACTGTCCCAGATGCAGCATAAGGCGCGTAGTGATCGGCTCCGCGCCCTTGCTCTATTGGGTCTTTATTCTCTTCGATTTTCTGGCAACATTGGGTCTTTTGAGCAACAGAGTTCAGAGAGTCAACCTGCACAGCATCAAAATTCGCCAGTGCAGACTGACGCAAAACTGAACTCTCAACGTGATTCACTTAAAGGAAAACTGATGGGCTCCGTATGACATGAAAGACCACGAGGAGTTCTCTACGCTATCAGCGGCTGAACGTAGAGAGTTAATAATCGCAGAGTTAAAGCGTAAAAGCCGCATTCGCACCCTGTTGCGAGGACTCCCGTTAGATGAAGTTCGGGAGATCATTGACAGAATGAAGGGCGTTCTCAATGAACTGGAGGAAGAGTACAAAAAGCGAGAAGAAGAAGAAAAAGAAAAGCGAGCTCAGGCTGAGCGAATAATGAGCGACATGGAATCCTGCGGTGTGGACATCGGCTTGCTCAACGAAATGTTCACGAGCAGATCAGAACCTGATAATGCTAAATATTCAAAAGACGGAGTTTCGTGGAGTGGGCAAGGACGTCGCCCGGATGCTTTCAAGGGGTTGGGAGCTGTCGAGCTGGAGCGCTACCGTATCCCACAGAAGAAGTAAAAAAATGAGCGCCGCAAAGTTTGGGCGCTCATCTTCTGGTCCGAAATGTCATAGTCTACTCAAGCACACTCTTTCTCCCCACCACCATGCCTTCCTTGTTCTTTGCAGAACGGACATTCAACGCAGGTTCTTTGATTAACAGAGGTGAAGTACGTACACTTGCAGTTGTCGCACACCTCCAGCATTGCGTCCCCACTTCTCAGCTCCGAAGCAAGACACCAGGCATCAGTAATATCAAACGGAGCCCACCGAGCACCTTTCATTCCGGGCACTTCTTTGCGGATTGCGTGATACATTCTAAATGCCTTGTTCAAGGCTTTGATGTTCACAGACCGCAACACGGCTTCTCCACCAATGTTGAAGTAGAGCTGCATTAGAAGAGAGGCCTGTATCTTGGATGTGTGACTATGAATCAGTGTCGCACCACCCCGGAAAGTTCTGGATTTTCGTTCCAGAGTATATCCGTCCCTCTCCAGATCCTGGTAAAGCCGTCTGACCTGTTTGTAGGTCAGACCAGTCTCGATCATGATGATTTTTGTGATGTACCCAGCAAGGGCCATGTGTCGAGCTGTAACCCAGCGACCCAATGTACCAGAGTTGCCAATGTTCATCTCCACCTCCCACGTCCCTGTAGAGACTGTGGCAGTTTTTTCAATACCGGGTGTGTTAACTCTTCCCGGCTGTCATCGAGAATTTCTTCAATGATGCTCGGAGCAAAACGAAGCGTAAAATGCGTAACCGTTGTTCCAGACATGTGGCGCAACTGGCTGTCTGTTGCCTTAGCCACCAGCTCCGCAAGCTCTCTCGAAACCCCGAAAACTTCCTTTGCCATCTCCGGGTCTCTCGATGCGACGCGGTTAAATAGCAACCAGTAGGCAGCATCAAATTCATCAACACTATGGTTGATAAAAACTACAGGGTCGTAGTCGCCAGAGAGTCGCGTGATGATGTTCTGCTCTGCTGTTTCGAGTTTGAAAGAGATCAACACGCCAGAGGCCAGAGCTTCCAATTGGGAAGGTGTTGCCAGTGACAGCTTTTGAACGGTGTCCATGCCCAAAGAAAATTGTGAGGCCGCATCATCTGGACGTTCTTTTGCCAGAGTGGATAGCAGGTTCCACAATGTCAGATCGAACTCGTAGACGTTTCTATCAGCTTCTTCTTGATCGAGGTTGACGGCTCTTGCATCCCACGCACCAATAATATCCAGTTCCAACATTCCGCCCCCCTCACAAATCACGAAGGTTGCGATAGATAGCCAAGACTCGGCTACCATAGTTTCTGGCTCGGATTTCGTCTTCCCAGGCGTGATAGCGGCCAACGCCAAGCTCCAAGTCATTTGGAGATGACTGAATGGCTTCTGATAGCACCTCTGCCCCAACCATGACGTTGGTCTCTGGGTCGAGAAGATCTGCTGGAGAAGAAACTCTATGACCATTCCACCGGATGCTCACTTGCATAAACCCGACATCAATGGCACGACCGTACTGCTGCTGAAACTCAGCGAGCTTAGCCTTTGCCTGATCTTCCGACTTAGCATAGAAAGGAAGCCCAGGAACGCGAAGCGTCCAAGGCCAAGGACTTATAGAGCCATTACCTCTCCCTGATGCAGATTCGGCCAATGCGACCGAATACACTAGAAGAGGGTCGAGGTTATATGCTTTCGCTGCTTTGTCGAAGATGGTTCCGCTCAGGTCAATAGCATTCGCTGTTGATGAAAGGAGAGCCGCAGACAGAACTAGCGCCTTGGCTTTGTTCTTCATCAGCTTGCCTCCTTATGTCTGAGGGGTATTTCGTGTTCTTCGTCGTACCGCTCCGGCCAAATCTCAGACGGCTTCACACCCAAAGCTGTAGCTATCTCATGTTCCCAGCGTGGACTGGGCTTATAGAGTGCCGTAGACACCACCTGCCGAGATGTTTTGTGTTTTCTGCCCAATGCGGCCAGAGAAAGCCCCTGGATCTTGAGTTTGTACTTGATCCACTCACGTTTCTTCTCTGGGTCGCTTGGGATGTCTATCAATTGGCATTTATCCATTGTTTGCCACCCTTTAAACTGCGTTGTTAGCCATACAAAAAGTGCGTTATTCGATGAACGCTTTTAGAGTTCTTCTATTGTCACAAACTGACACATTTTGCGCCTTTATAAGCCCAAATAATGATGCTGTAAACAATAAAAAACCTTTAAAAACATACACTTAACTTTGTACCGACGGAACAAAGTTACAATACTTTTAGTAATCAATGGGATACGGATATTTTTGCGATAGTAATGGAAAGTGCGCCAAAAGAATGGCGGAAATAGCGCACGGGGAGTGCGGTATTTTGTGATATTAAATAGCGTTTAGGTATAAGTGATTTTAGGGATACAGCGAGGGCTGAAATTGCGAATACAGCAGGAGCTGAGGAGGGCAGGGAAGGCAAAGGCGCATCCCGACCACACAAGGATGATGGTGTTTACAGAAAGAGATATTTGAGAAAGAGAACTCTGCGGTGTTGCAGATGGGGACCAAAGCGTTAGCAATGGCCTATTCCATAGTGTATGCGATTTGTTTGACATGTTCAACTATGTAATGCTTTGTCAATAAACGCCTTGTTCCGTAAGGGCAAACTTTCACATGTGAAAGTTTGAGGGCAAATTCTAATCGAAGAAGTTGCCAATGGAATGGTTGTTTAGCAAAAAATAGTCAAACTTTCACAGTTGCATTTTTTGATGCCGTGGTAAACTGGAGGTAAAGAGTAAGGGGGTTGATATGAAACATGTGGTCAATATTCTTCTGCTGGGAATGGTGCTTCTGGGAATAGCCATGATGGCTGACACACCTTGGGGACTTGGTGTGGCGCTGGCTCCCTTCGGCGTTTGGGGTGCTCGTTTCCTATTTCTGGTTCACAAAAGCCTTTGGGCTGCTGTTATCTTTTGGGGAGGGATCGCTTACTTCCAGTGGCAAGTTGCTTTGGTTGTCGGGGCTCTGTTTGGACTAACGTGCTTTATCCGCGTTGCGCGGTCAGCATATAAAGAGGCACCACCTACCCGGCGCAGAAAAAAACAAACTGGTGGGTTTCAAGATTCCTATGATTTTGACCAGCGCTTCCATATTGGAGCTGGAGACGAATAAGGGGGCCTGCTGGCCCCCTTATTATTTGGTTGGTCTTTTAGAACCTTTGATTTGCTATGTTGTACCCCCTGACGGCAGTCAAATAGCTACCTGAACGGTCTCCAGCTTCCGTCGAGTTCTGCAATACGTTTACCAGCTTGTCCGTAAACTCTTCGTTTTGCTGAGAAAGAACAGGCTGACCTCCTTGCATCATCGGTGAGCCATCCGGGTTACGTTCTGCATACTCCATTTTCAGATTCTGAACAGCCTGGTTCATGCGACCTTCGTTTGTGTCAAACGATTCGGCATAAACAGCGGCTTGGGATTCAGTCAGCCCATAACGGCTTTGAGCGATAGACTGCATCGTTTCTTTGAACTCATCACCGTACTGGTTCATAAACTGCTGCGCGGCTCCACCACCAGCTTCTGCGGCAGAGGATAGCGCTGCTGCATAGAACGCGCCGCGTTCCTCAATGCTCATCCCTTTAGCGGCTTCCGATAGATCAGATTTACCAGTTAACCACTCCTTCGCTGCATCATAGCCGCTTGCAGCAGCTCCCATGACGTTGCGGCCAAGTTTAGCCATACCGACCATCGCATCACCGGCCCAGCCAAACTCCTCTTGCACGGCCTGGTCGCCGCGTTGAGTGGCCGCGATGAATTGGTCGCGTTGTTCAGGTGTCATCGTTCTCATTTGATCCATCGCTCTTGAGAACGCATCAGCGCCAGCTTGACCACCAGCAATGAGAGCTCCACCTGCTTGTTCAGCTCTGCGGCCCATCCAATCACTGGAGTTGTCCCACGCTCCCCACGCCGAAGCGCTCCAAGACATTTCCGGAAGCGAGTTCATAAGGTTATCTTGGGCTTTTTTCAGTTCAGGAGCAGATACATTTCGCTCTGTTTGCTGTGCTTGGTTATGAAGAGCTGACGTACCGGCTGCATGTTCATTTTGAACAAGGGGGCTATTCGTTGGTAACTGCCCAGCTTCTGATGCCGGATTAGTTCCAGCCATCCCAGCCACATTCTCCCGGAATCCGGTTGGGATGTTAGGTCCACTGCCTACAGCCCCTTGAACCTGACCTGGTAGGCCTTGAACATTCGGGCCTTCAATGCCGTTATTTCCGTAAGCATCACCACTAAATGCTCCGTTGCGACCGGACGCGGTATTGATCGCCTGTAGTGCGGCTTGATACCCGCCAAGCTCCTTACCCTGTTCGTAATTTTTGGAGTTGGTCATTGCTGTCATTCGCGCTGCTGCCTGGGCCACTTGAGGAGACATTCCGTAGGCTTGGTATCTTTGCTGTAGTGAAGCCGCCTCGTCTTTAACCGATTGCGGCGCGGCATTTCGGAAATAGTCATTCAGTTGGTTCATGGCCGCAGGGGTTTGTGCTACTGCACCACCGAGAGTTTTAAAGTCGGTATTAGTCATGGAGCCCATTTGGTTTTGGAGCTGACTCATTGTTGTGAAGGTGTCCGATGCAGACACCAGTTCAGAAGCGGACTTGGATAGGTTCTGGGATAAGCTATCGCCCCAGGTTTGCTTGAATGACTCGCTTCCAGAACGGCTGAAACCCTGCGCTAATTGATTTGTCAACGCCTGGCTATCGGTTTGCGAATAGCTCACACCCTTCATGAACTGGGACACATCACTCGCTGACCAGCTTGAAGAGTCTTGAGTTGATGACTCTGTTGCTCCCTTCGCTTGCGCTTTGATGTCCAGGACATCACTGCCGCCGCCTGATTCGCCATTACCACCAGCAGGAACTAGGGCTGTACTGTTTGATTTCACACCAGCAGCGGCCTTCATTGCTGCCCTGGCCTTGCCAACCATAGGCATAAGCATGGACGCAGCTTCGTCAACATCGAGTGTGCCCATAGCCTGCATGGCAAAAGCACCTTTGACAGCATCAGAGTGGCTATCATCCACCTGGAACTTATCCATGAAGTTCTTGGCTTGCTGGTTGATCAATTGGCTTTGAGCTGTGTTTTGCGACGAAACGTTGCGCCCGACATTGGAGAGTCTTGAATAGGCTTGATCCTGACTTACTCCATCAGAAAAACCTCGACCAAGAGTGCTTTGGAAAGCCTCCGATTTCTGACTTTGTAATGCCTGTGCGGAGCTCACGCCTGATGCCAAGGTGGAGCCAAGCGAGAAGGTACTGATCATGCTTTCTGCGCCGTTTGCAATCGCACCACTGAACTGGTTGTGATTGTACGCTGGCTGACTTTGCATAACCGGACCTTGCTTGAGTAGATCTGGCGTTTGCATCTTTTCGTCAACGTGGTCAGAACCACTTATTCTCGATGCCAAGCTGGTGAAGGCGTAGGTGCTACCTGTGACGATAAACAGGGAAATCACCGGAGTGGCCGCAGCCAACATGCCGCCGGTTGCAATCCAGTGTTGCAGAACATCTCCAGTTGAGGAAAGAGCGTACATGGAGTTGAGACCACCAGCACTGAGGCTAGACATCTCATTTGACGCGGCGGTATGAACAAACAGGTTTATAATTGAGAGGACTGGCATCCATAGCTGAATCCAGAGGATGGTTTGTACATATTTCCCGGCTAACTGGAGGCCGAAGCTGCCCATCACGATAATAAAAGCAATGATCGGGGTTATAGCATAAATAAAGCCTTCAAAGAACGTCAGCATTGGTCGGACGACGGTCATGAACATCGACTGCTCTGCGGCCCACTGTGTGTTCCGTTGCTGAATAGCCTGGTTGACCATCAATGCAGAGCCATAATCCTGGAGGTCCTGATAACGTCCTGCTGCGGCTTCATAATAGAGGGGCTCCAGAACGGCGGCTTTCAGATAGTCGATTGATGACGTAGTTGTGGCACCCATCGCTTGAAGCGAATCGGTCAGCTTCGTTAGAGCGTTGTCTCCAGTTGACGTGTCAATACCCAGTAGGCTGTTAAGAGCATCAACAACAACCGGGCTGCTTAGGTTGGCGGTTGCAGTGCTAATAGCCACCCATCCGTCAGTACATGTGTAGTCAGCGCCGTCAGGGTTTGCTGTAGACAAATACAACCTAGTTCCGTAGAGCTGTGAGTTGAATCGCAAAGCTGAGTCAGTTGAACGGTTCATCAACTCATCAAGGGACATTAGGTTGAGATCGACTTTGGTTAACGTGCATTCCCGAATGTAATTGTTCCAGGAACGCCTCACGTCAACATAGCCGCCTCCATTTGCTGAGTTAAGCGCAGTAAAAACTCCTGTGTCATAGGCTCGCCGTCTGACGTCATTCAACAGTTTCAGTGTTTCGGAAAAGTGGCTTTCCGTGACATTGGGTACGATTACCCCATATCCAGTTTCAAACAAATTGGTGATGGTGTATCCCACGTTGGATATGACACCTCCAGCAAAGCCTACCCCAATAGGGACATTGGCGACGACTCGAACCTGCCCTGTATAAGCGTCCTCGATAGTCACAGTTGTGGTTGGGCCGAAGAAACAGGCATATAGAATCCAACCTACCAGCACTTGCTGGAGGTTGATTTGCTTTGCGCCCTGAAAGACGGACTGAATACAGATCATCAAGACCCCAAGAAGCAGGCCAATACTGACCATCTTCTCGAAATCCCCGGTGCCGGTGATCATTGATACTGCAATCAGGATTTGCTCCAGAAAAGCAGAGTCACCGATAGAGTGGATTGAAAAAGATCCCATTCCAATAGCTCCTTAGTTCGTGCTAGGAGGATTGGACAAAGTTGCCAGCATGTATTTTTGCTTGCGGATGTTGTCCAGTAGGTTGTTGTATTTCTCAATTTGGCTTGCCAGATCGCCGTATTGAGAGGACAGGATTGTGTATTCAGCACGGATTTGCTGTTGCGATTGCGCGAGAAGCTCTAGTGCCTCTTTCTTGTAGGGTGATTTGCTGTTAGCCATCGCAATGCGAGCTGCGCGGAAGAACTCTTCCGAGAAGCTATACATCATGGTCAGGGCTATCGCTCCTGATGACTCTGTTGCGAACAGGTTAGCGCCGTCCTGTGAAAGGACAGACAAGTTACGAACAATGGTGCCAATCCCTCCGGGGAGGTTAGAAACAAAGGCCTTTTCTGGGTCGGTTAAGGTTCCAGAGTTCGTTGCGTATTTGTAGATCACACCAGGTGTAGAGCTTGTTCCTAACAGCATATCGGTGATCTGGTTCTTGATACCTTTGAGCACGACAGTTTTATTGCTGGAGCCAGCACTCAGGCAGTTGGTCGTATCAGAATCACAGGAATAGATCTCAACAGAACCGCCTGAAATCAGGTCTGACAAGGTGATCTTGTTACCTGGTAGGGTCGTCAGAGGGGTTGTTTTCGCACCAGTGCCGGTTGAGTTCGGGTCGTTTACCAGATCACCAATGATGACTGTGCCGGTTAAAGACATGATCGCTTCAAGAAGGGTGTTATCCCCGTACTGGAACCAGGTGTTGGCGTTGTTGCTCTTGAGTTGCTTCCAGACGATGTTGCCAATCATCTTGTTGTATTCGTCAGGTTTGTTGGCTTTCAGTTCTTCCAGAGGACTCTTGCCGCTGGTTTCCTGCTTGGACCCGAAGAAGTCTTCATACAGGCCGGAAGTTGTCGCGGTTATAGAAGCATCAGTTTTGTGTTTAAGGTCCATGCCGCTGGTTAGGTCGTTCACGAAACCTTGAGCGAGCTGGCAGGAGTTGCCCAGATGTTGGTTGAGCGCTTGCACTTTCTTCTGGAAGTTCTCTATCCACTTCGCTCCGTCCGGGAAAACGTTATCGAGCGCAAGCTGGAAGGCATAGCCCTTGGCGTTGGCTGCTACAGCCCGAAGGAGTTGGACAATTTGATCCGCGTTAATGAAGGAAAGCGAACCGCCGAACAGATCTACACCACCGCAACCAGCTTTCCATGATGGAGGGGCAAAGCTCACCAGGTTCTCGTCGAAGATTCGTGTCTTTGCAGTGAACCGGCCACCAGCTAAAACGCCACGTCGTTGGCTTTCATAAACCCCAGGTGGTGTTGTGTTGCTCATTTCATTGAAGAGTTTGTCCATCTGTGATTGGAGGCCGTTAGCGGCTATCGCCCCTGTCGGTGCCATGACGAGACTGGCCGCCACACTCAGGGCAAGCAGGCTCCTTTTTAATGTCTTGTGCGTGACCATCTTAGTTCTCCTGTAATTTGTCCCGGATGTACTTCATGAGTTGTTCCGGTGGCACAAAGTTGTCTTTATCACCGCTCGCTTGAGATAGCTGTTTGAGGTCAGAGCCCAGCTCTGGTGAGGCCAAGCGTTCGGCTATGTTGTTTTCCAGGTTGAGTACCGGACGTGTACGGTTAAACTCTTCGTCTGTGACCCAACCATTGCGTTTTGCTGCGACCAAAATCCTGTGATTCAGCTCAGGAAGAGACATTGGCCCTTGTCCTATAGGAGCGAACTGACCGTCTGGAGATGCGAGGTAAACAGCAGGGAAAGTTACGATACCAAGTTGTTTGGCATGGCCTTCATCGGTTTTGTAATGGGGGAAAAGCCCACTGGGGAGTGGTTTGCCGTCCATAGATACAGGAATGATCGAGAATCCTTCTCCTTGTTCCAACATCTTGATGAGCGGTGCTTGCAAGTCACTGTAGTCATCGTCGGACTTGTAGAAGAAGAATATCCCTACGCGTTCGGCTACGCTTTTGAGTAGCATGTTTTTGGCGTTACCAGCGTCACGATCAACTTGTTGTGAGGCAAACGTGGCAGCAGGACGTCGAGTAATTTCATCCAAGAAAGGATCACCTACGACCGCCAGCTCTGTAGCATCGGAAAATTGTTCAGAGCGATCTATCGCAAATCGTTGCAAGTAGAGAAACGTCCTGACGTTTTCAACGGTAGGATTGTTCCAAGCAAGGTCTTTGTACTTGGGTAAGTTTTCCCGGAACCATTCCGCTGAGAACATTTCTGGGCCGCTCGGAAGCGGAGCAGCAGGCTTAGGCTGTGTAGGCTTCGCTTCTGCCACAGGCTTTGGTTTGGGCTTTTCGGGTTTTTTCTCTGGTTCTTTGGGCTCTTCCTTGTACCAGAACCAACCCTCTTCCTTTCGCTCATAAAAACCAGGTCTTGTGCCATCTTGAGCCCAAGCCTGGTGTGATGCCCCCAGCGTGAGCGCTGCAAGGAGCAGTAAATTCAAAGGTGATTTTTTCATAGTCTCACGCACGTATTTTCCCATGCTCGATATGGTAGAGGTGGGAGGCGTGAAATTAGGCAGGTGTAAGCGCCCATTTAGGGCGCTTAGAGCGTTTTATTTGTCAACTTTCACATGTGAAAGAATTGACCAAACTATTTGGTCGTGTCCTCTTCAACTTCTGTCGCTTCTGCGGCCATCTTCATCTGCTTCTCGACCATGCGTTTTTGGGTGATGTAGCGGATAACCATCTCGACAGCGCTGTTCAACGCAAGGATTCGCATCGCTCTGGTGGATGCAACGTAGAGCAGGTTTATTTCATCGTCACGGGCCATTGGGTCGAGCTCTGGGTCCAGGACATCCGGAAAGTCGTCATAGAGCTGAACAAAGTCCCACTCCAACCCTTTGCACCGATGAGCTGTTGAGACCGTAATGTCAGCCCCAAACTCTTCTTTGACTGTATTGCGTCGTAGAGTGGTGAGTCGTTCAGGGATTTCATCGTAGCTGTTGATGATCTTGACAGCCCTCATCATCTCAGGGTCTTTGGTCGCCTTCGCTACTTCTTGATACTCGAAGTAGTCTTCATACTCATCAAGCAGTTTCTTATTCTTTACCCGGTCTGGCTCTGCCATCGAAAACCAGTACAAATCCTGGAGCTCATTGATCTGGTAAGCGTCGATTCCACCGACCCAGAATACCTGCGCTCCGGATTCGGTCGCAGAGAGCGCCGTCTCTATAACCCCCATGACGGTTCGGTGAAGTATTGCGCGGTGGCCCACGTCACCTGGTAAAAACATGAGTACCTGATCTGCTGGTCCCCGGCCAACAACAGGTCGTGTTTCACCTTTGAGTTCAAGAAGGGCGTTTGCCACCAGCGAAACGTTGGGGCCAAAGCGGAAGCTATGAGTGAGATAGAGTTGGTCGGCGTTCATGAGCTCTTTGCTATCAAGGGCGTTGTTTGCGCCTCTGAACCTATAGATCTGCTGGTGGCGATCTCCAACCAGGATTACCTTGCAGTTCTGCTGTAGGACGATGCTACTTGTTACGGGGTTAGCGTCTTGTGCTTCATCAAAAAGAATGGTGGTGTACCGGCGAGACAGATTCGGCATCCCGAGCTGATACTGTTTGAGGTAGCAATCGTGTACGGTCGGGAACGGATCTTGAACGTTTGTCATCCGTTTCCATATGAGCTCAGCACCTTCGACCACCTGGATTTGGTATCTCTCCTGTTTGGACGTAAGCACTTTACCCGTATCGGCGCGAGCAAAATGCGTATAAAGAATCCGCATGTCTGCACTACACATAAAGGCGTTGAGCGTATCGAGAATATCTTTGGCAAACGTCCAGTTCTTGGTATTCACCGCTTGGGCAATATCGGTGAGCCTTAGGTTGCCGGAGAGTTTGTGCTGGTAGCCCCTTCCTATAGTGGCGTAGGCAAGCTGGTGGGACGTTTTGCAGTCTACGTTTGCAGGAAACTTTTCTCTTGCCTCGTCGCGGATAGCCCTGTTGTATGCCAAGTAGAGGATACGTGAATCGAGGTTGTTGTGGGCGTACTTCACCAGTGTCGTGGTTTTACCCGTTCCAGCGTAGGCCTTAACGACAAGGCGAGGCCCTTTGTACTGAGTGATCAGTGATTGTTCTGGTGTGTCAGGAGGAAGTTGTTTCATGAGGCCCCCTACGACAAACACATCTGGAGAGTGATGCGCTTCTTTTGTGTCGAGAGGAACGTACTGATCCGCTTTTCTTCTCGGGGGAGGGATACTTCACAATCCAGATCTGTCCACCAGTCTGGGGCTTTACCTTGAGCCACCTCCGTAACCCAACTATGGAGACGGTGTAACCAGCGATAGTCGCCAATAGATGAGGTGGCTAGTGTCATAGCCTCCTCAATCTTGGTTTGAAGAGCCGCAGCTCTGTGTCGCCACTCTTCTGAATATTTAGCCTTTCGCGCCATCAGTTTTCCTCTTTCTTTTTCCCTCCCTTACCAGCTTTAGCGAGCTCTTGCTCCAACCCAGAAATTTTGGTCAGTGCATCATTGAGTCTTTGTTCGAGGCTCTTGGCCTGCTGGTCTTTTTCCTGCAACTGACCAGCCATCATGCCTTTGTCTTGAACAAGAGCGCGAGCTTCTGCTTCGGCGCTGGATAATTTGGCGTCCAGCTTTTCTACCTCTCCAGATAGGCGCTGGCACTCTCGTTCAGCGGATTCGCCATGAGCTTTGGCTGTGGCAAGGGAGTCCTGTGATTGGGCCAGTTTGGCCTGTACATTTTCGAGCTGCTCTTTCAACGATGTTTTTTGTTCCTGAGCGGCCCGGAGCTTTTCTGTCTGCTCTATACTCTTGCCTTTTTGCTCCTCCAACTCACCCTCTGTAGTTGCCAATTTTTGGCTCAAAGAGCGATTTTCGCTTTTAGCTTGCTCCAGGTGATCCTGTGCTCGGGTCAGATCTGCGGCTTTCGCCTCCAGCTTGCCCTCCAACTCAACGATCCGCTTTTCCAGCTTATCAATGTCAGCCAGTGAGCGTTCTAGCTCCGCAGACTTGAGGGATAGCGAGTTTTCTGCCTTACCAAGGGCCGCATCGAGCTCTGATTTTTTGTTGGTGAGAGCTTCAAGTTGTTCCTCCAGTAGCTCAGCCCGTTCGGTGGCATCATTTGCCATGTCCACGGCTTGCTGCATATCTTCCTGGTACTCAATTTCTTTCTGTCGTAGCAGTTCACGCTCGCGCTCAAGCTGTTCATCGGCGCTTGCTTTGGCTACCGTATAGATCTTCTGTAGGAAGAGCTCAGCATCGCTCATAACCGATTCTGGAAGGACTACCTCTACCAGCTCTTCATCGAGGGAGTGTTCCTCTGACCACTGTTTGAGATACGTTGAAATGGTGGTAAAGCTCCCCTTGCCAATGATGTCTCTGATAGCGATGACCGTTGGGCGTTTACCGGCGTCCTTGAGCTTTTGGGCCGCAGCCGCTACATCGTCAAACTCAACCAATTTTCTTGCCATGAGAACGTTCCTTTTAATTTGTAATGTTTACGATAATTACGATAATACGGTAATTATCATAATTATATATCATGCTGCTGTCGATTGGAATTGTTTGTGTGGGACAAAGCCCTTCCGGCTGCGGAAAAGCCTTGTTACGCGGTCACGCTGATTCATCCAGGGAAGGGGTTCTAAGCGGGAATCCCAGAAAATTCCGTCATTCCGTATGATGAAAATTCAGTCGACTCCTCGCTTGACGTGACGAGCGCCAAAAGCCTGCCGCATCTGCCTGGCGCGCTCGAGCTCATCGCCATGCAAATACATCGACGTCGTGGCGATCGACGCATGGCGTAGGTTGTCGCGCACCGCGGTGAGCTGAGCTCCCCGGGCCAACGCATGGCTGGCATGACTGTGACGCATCCAATGAGGCGTGGCACGGCGCAGCTTTTCGGCGGCGACCGGATGATCGGCCTCAATGGCCTCAGCGGCTTGCGTAAAGAATCTTCGCAACACGCACCAAAGGTGAGGGCCGGTGATGCCGGCATTACCGTCTTCCCCAAGACTGCCCACCAGGGGCGTTTTCGGATTCCACCGTTCCCGGCTGACTGGCAGTTGACGCTGTGCCAAGTATTGGTCCAGCGCCGTATACGCGAGCGGCGGCAAGGCCACCTTACCTGGTTTGCCACCTTTGCCAACCAAATGCAGCCAGTGGTCACCGTGCTCGTCGAGGCGGACATTACCCAGGACGGCGCCGACCAGTTCGCTAGCGCGCAGGCCCGTGGCATAGCCGAAGTCGAGCATGAAGCGCAGGCGTTGTGCTGCCGGCTCGGACCAGCCGTAGGACCATTCCAGGCCGTCTGCAATGGCGCGCAGCAGTAGCCATTCTCCCTCGGTAAAGCCTCGCGCCGTATCCAGTGCGGGCCGCAAGGCGTGACCGCGTACCTTGACGCCGGCGAAAGGGTTGGCCAGCACATAGCGCTGCTCGATGAGCCACCGGAACAGCGCCGAGAGCACCGTCAGCGCATACGCTGCCGAGCGTGCGGACAAGCCGCCCGAGAAGGGGCGCCATTCCACCGAATCGCGTGGTCGAGGTGGCCCCACCCAACGCTCGCGCGGGGTCGGGTGCCGGACAAAGGCCCGGTACGCGATTGCATCGTCCGTGGTCAGGGATGATAGCGCCCGTCCGCGTTCGACGATGGCCCACAGGATTAGCCGCGCAGCCTCCTTGCGATAGGCGCGCTGTGTGGCGACAGTCTCGTGCAGCGCCAGCCAGGCCTGCACGGCCTCGTAGTCGTTGGTCGCATTCAGCGTGCAAGCGTTGCGCGGGGCCCGGAAATTGCCCTGCGAGCCGTCGACTTCGTTCGGCAGACGCAACTGCTCCCACGGCACGATGCCGCTGGGCTGAATAATCGGGATCAGGGCCCGGGCGCGCTCGGTGAGCTGCGGATGTGCGGCAAAGAAAGCCTCGACCTGCCGGGCGCCTGTCATGCCGAGTCCCTCGATGGCTTTCCACCAGCCACGCCGGCGGGGAATGCGCACGGTCAGCGCCGAGAGGGTGTGGATACCGTACGCCTGCAGTGCCCTGACGGTCCTCGGAGACAGCCACTGGTCGATGCTGTCGCTGATCTGGGGCTTCGGCGCCGGCAGCGTGGGCAAGAGCCGGATCGCGCGTTCGACGGCACCCGCGCGCCCCTGTCGCTCTTCGGGGGCGTGCTGGAACACGTCGGCCAGATCCGGCCGGTGGCGGCTGTTGGCGAAAACGATGAGCTGGCGGCGGATATGCCCCAGCATCCCTCGCGCTGATTGACCGGCGGCCTTGCGTGCCGCCAGGTAGTGTTCAACGGCCGCGCGAGAGCTGAGTCCCGCGTACCAGCCGCGCAAGGCAGCCAGCGAATCCGCATCGGGAAAGCCGACTGGGGTAGAACTCGAAGCCGTAGTCTGGCCCGTTTTCATATGGACAGGTTGCGATTCGAAAAGCGAGTAACGCGATAATAACGATTATTTCAGTAGAATCGAAAATGCCCCATGTTTCTACGAAACCTCAAGATAGCAAGAACGGGCCATGAGCAAGAAGAACAAGCTACTCAGCGTCCTATCCGACGCCGAACAGGAGGCCTTGTATGGCCTGCCGGAGTTCGATGATGCGCAGCAGCTGGAATATCTGGCTGTGACAGAAACCGAGTTGGCGCTTGCCAACAGCCGGCCCAGTCTTCATGCCAAGGTCTATTGCCTCTTGCAGATCGGCTACTTCAAGGCCAAGCATGCCTTCTTCAGTTTCGACTGGGACGAAGTCGAGGACGATTGCGCTTTCGTGCTGAGCCGCTATTTCCACGGCGAGGTGTTCGAACCCAAGGCGATCACCAAGCATGAACGCTACACCCAGCGCGAGCAGATCGCCAAACTATTCGGCTACTGGCCGTGGTCGGCCGCCTTCCTGCCGCAGCTCGAGCAGCAGGCCGCACGGACCGTGCGGCGTGACGTAACGCCGGGGTTCGTCGCCGCCGAGCTGATCGTCTGGCTCAATGAGCACAAGATTATCCGGCCCGGCTATACGACCTTGCAAGAGTTGGTCAGCGAAACGCTATCCGCCGAGCGCCGGCGCCTGGGCAATCTGCTGGAGCAAGCGTTGGACGAATCTGCCAAGGCCGCGCTGAGCCAGCTTCTGGTCCGTGATGACACCCTGTCGCAACTGGCGGCGCTCAAGCAGGACGCCAAGAATTTCGGCTGGCGCCAGATGGTCCGCGAGCGCGAAAAGCGCGCCACGCTGGAGCCGCTGCACGCAATCGCCAAGACACTGCTGCCTAAACTCGACGTCTCGCAGCAGAACCTGCTGTACTACGCGAGCCTGGCAAACTTCTACACCGTCCACGACCTGCGCAATCTGAAGGCCGATCAGACCCAACTCTACCTGCTGTGCTATGCCTGGGTACGCTACCGGCAGCTCTCCGACAACCTGGTCGATGCGATGGCGTACCACATGAAGCAGTTGGAGGACGAAAGCAGCGCTGGTGCCAAACAATCCTTTGCCGACGAGCAGGTGCGCCGTCAGCAGGAAACGCCGCGGGTAGGCCGCCTGCTGTCACTCTACGTTGATGATAGCGTGGCCGATCCCACGCCCTTCGGCGAGGTGCGGCAGCGCGCCTACAAGATCATGCCTCGCGATACGCTGCAAACCACGGCGCAGCGTATGAGCGTGAAGCCGGCGAGCAAGCTGGCCTTGCAGTGGCAGGCGGTGGACGGGCTGGCCGACCGCATGCGCCGCCATCTTCGTCCACTGTACGTTGCGCTCGACCTCTCCGGCTCCAATCCAGACAGTCCATGGCTTGCCGCGCTGGCCTGGGCCAAAGGTGTTTTTGCCAAGCAGCAGCGGCTGTCGCAACGGCCACTCGACGAGTGGCCCGCGGCGACACTTCCGAAACGCTTGCGGCCGTACCTGCTGACCTTCGACGCCGACGGTAAACCAACCGGCCTGCACGCTGACCGCTACGAGTTCTGGCTGTACCGCCAGATCAGGAAGCGTCTCCAATCGGGTGAACTCTACCTCGACGACAGCCTGCAACACCGGCACTTCTCAGATGAACTGGTTGAGATGGACAGGAAGATCGATGTGCTCGCAAAAATGGAGATCCCCTTCCTGCAGCAACCCGTCCATGCCCAACTCGATGCGCTGACTGCCGAACTGCGCACGCAGTGGCTGGCGTTCAACCGCGAGCTGAAACAGGGCAAGCTGACGCACCTCGAATACAACAAGGACACGCAGAAACTGACCTGGCGCAAGCCCAAGAGCGAGAATGAGAAAGCGCGCGAAAAGGCATTCTACGAGAAGCTTCCGTTCTGCGACGTGGCCGACGTGTTTCGCTTCGTCAACGACGAGTGCAAGTTTCTGTCGGCGTTCACGCCCATGCAGCCGCGCTACGCGAAGAAGGTCGCCGACGCTGACAGCCTGATGGCGGTCATCATCGCGCAAGCGATGAACCACGGCAACCACGTCATGGCGCGCACCAGCGACATCCCGTACCACGTGCTGGATAGCGGCTACCAGCAGTACCTGCGCCAGGCAACGCTGCACGCGGCCAACGACTGCATCAGCAACGCCATCGCCACGCTACCGATCTTCCCATACTACTCGTTCGACCTCGAAACGCTGTACGGTGCCGTCGACGGGCAGAAATTCAGCGTCGAACGGCCGACCGTGAAGGCGCGCTATTCGCGCAAGTACTTCGGGCGCGGCAAGGGCGTGGTCGCCTACACGCTGCTGTGCAACCACATCCCGCTCAACGGCTACCTGATCGGCGCGCACGACTACGAGGCCCACCACGTGTTCGACATCTGGTATCGCAACACGTCGGACATCATGCCGACCGCGATCACCGGCGACATGCACAGCGTCAACAAGGCCAACTTCGCCATCCTGCATTGGTTTGGCCGGCGGTTCGAGCCGCGCTTCACCGACCTCAACGCGCAATTGAAAGAACTCTACTGCGCTGACGATCCAGCACAGTATCAGGCGTGCCTGATTCGGCCAGTCGGGAAAATCGACTGCGATCTCATCCATCGCGAGAAGCCGAACATCGACCGGATCGTCGCCACACTCGGGCTGAAGGAAATGACGCAGGGCACGCTGATCCGCAAGCTGTGCACCTACACCACGACGAACCCGACGCGGCGCGCGATCTTCGAGTTCGACAAGCTCATCCGCAGCATCTACACGCTTCGCTACCTGCGCGATCCGCAACTGGAACGCAACGTGCACCGCTCGCAAAATCGCCTCGAGTCCTACCATCAGCTACGCTCGGCCATTGCCCAGGTCGGCGGTAAGAAGGAACTGACCGGTCGCACCGACATTGAAATCGAGATCAGCAACCAGTGCGCACGGCTGATCGCCAACACGATCATTTTCTACAACTCGGCAATCTTGTCGCGGCTGGTGACCAAGTACGAGGCGGCCGGCAACAGCAAGGCGCTGGCACTCATCACAAAAATTTCGCCTGCGGCATGGCGGCACATCCTGCTCAACGGGCACTACACCTTTCAAAGCAGCGGCAAGACGATCGATCTCGATGCGATCGTCGCAGGCCTGGAACTGGAGTGACGGAATTTTCAGCGGTTCCGTGTTAGCAGCAGTGTAAAACTGACCCACCCCAG
>NZ_KV787860.1:0-1633 GCF_001807145.1 Enterobacter sp. HMSC16D10 | reverse complement strand
CGGAAGTGTCTAGATTATCCGTGGCGATTCACTAGGGTTACCTAATTCACCTATGTCTACTTCTGGCACAATGCAGAAATGAGATAGATTTACTTTATCCGCTTCTCGCTCAAAGCTGTCCGTAATCCCCTGCCTGCTTAAAAAAACCGGATTAACGTGTGATGTTTTTACGTTTTCCAGGCAGCCTTCATCGGTAAGTACCTGTCTTACAGACTTCAATGCACTTAGTTAAGAAACATCCTAATCGTCCTTTCGCCGATCGCGAGATCTGTTATGGCAGCTAAACTCGATTGATACCCCAATCCGCCGGGCAGCATTTCCTTTCCGCACGCAAGAAGGAGAAGATCATGAAAGCAGTAATTTACAACGGTCCTTATGATGTAAAAGTAAAAGACGTACCGGATGCGAAAATTGTCCGCCCCACGGATGTACTCGTCCGCATCACCACCACCAACATTTGTGGGTCGGACTTGCACATGTATGAGGGCCGGACCAGCTTTGAACAGGGACGGATTCTGGGTCACGAAAACCTGGGTGAAGTGGTCGAAATTGGCTCAGGCGTTGAACGTATTAAGGTGGGCGACTATGTTTGTCTGCCGTTTAACGTGGGATGTGGTTTTTGCGAAAACTGTGAAAAAGGTCTGACCGGCTTTTGTCTCACTACCAATCCGGGTTCGGCAGGCGCAGCTTATGGTTTTGCTGAAATGGGTCCCTGGGAGGGGGGGCAGGCGGAACTGCTTCGGGTGCCATTTGCCGACTTTAACTGCCTTGTTCTTCCCCCTGATGCGGCAGAAAAAGAAGATGATTATGTGATGCTCTCTGACATTTTTCCTACCGGCTGGCATGCAACAGAACTTGCCGGATTGAAGCCTGGTGAAAGCGTGGCCATTTATGGCGCGGGGCCGGTCGGTTTGATGGCAGCTCATTCGGCGATCATTAAAGGTGCTTCACAGGTGTTTGTGGTTGATACGCACACAGACCGGTTGGCTCTGGCTGAAAAAATGGGGGCGACGGGCATCAATGCTACTGGCGATGAAGCTGTACAAAAAATTCTCGACCTGACGGATGGACGCGGTACGGATTGTGGCTGCGAATGTGTTGGCTATCAGTGCTGTAACAAACATGGCCATGAAGATAACTCTGTCACCATGAACAGTCTTGTTGCGTCGACGAAAGCAACCGGGGGAATTGGTGTGGTTGGCGTCTTTATTCCTCAGGATCCGGGGGCTGAATCGGAGCTTGCCAGAGAGGGTAAGATGCCATTTGATTTTGGGAGTTTCTGGTTTAAAGGACAGGCAATCCGTACCGGCCAGGCGAACGTTAAGGCCTATAACCGTCAGCTGTCTCGCCTCATCCATCACGATAAAGCCAGTCCGGGCAAAATAATTTCTCATCGTCTTTCGCTTGAAGAGGCTCCTGCCGGATATAAGCACTTCGATGAGCGGGATGAAGGATGGACGAAGGTTATCCTTAAGCCTTAAATAGAGTTATCCGGTATGAGAAAGCAAAAACCGGGAAAGAATGTATGACTTTTGACAGGGTGCAATAAAATATCCTGTCAGGGCGTTATTATTCATACTTTCAGCTGCCAGGTGATGCTGCCAACTTACTGATTTAGTGTACGATGGTGTTT
>NZ_KV787859.1:33298-66833 GCF_001807145.1 Enterobacter sp. HMSC16D10 | reverse complement strand
CCGGGAAGGAGGGAGTGACCATCTCATTAAATATTCTCGTTTGCGGGATAAAAGTGACCTGACGCAATATTTGCGTTTTGATGCTTATTGATAATGTTGTCACAAAAAGTGAGGGTGACTGCATGGATAAATTACTTGAGCGTTTTTTACAGTACGTTTCGCTGGATACCCAATCTAAGCCGGGTGTTCGCCAGGTGCCGAGCACCGAAGGCCAGTGGAAGCTATTAAATCTGCTTAAAGAGCAGCTTGACGCCATGGGGCTGGTCAACGTCACGTTAAGCGAGAAAGGCACTGTGATGGGAACGCTGCCGGCGAATGTCCCGGGCGACATTCCGGCGATTGGCTTTATCTCCCATGTCGACACCTCTCCGGATTTTAGTGGTAAACATGTGAACCCGCAGATTGTTGAAAACTACCGCGGCGGCGACATTGCGCTGGGGATCGGTGATGAAGTGCTCTCGCCCGTGATGTTCCCGGTGCTGCACCAGCTGCTCGGTCAGACGCTGATCACCACCGATGGTAAAACGCTGCTGGGGGCGGATGACAAAGCGGGCATCGCGGAGATCATGACGGCGCTGGCGGTGCTGAAGGGCAACGATATTCCGCACGGCGATATCCGCGTGGCCTTTACGCCGGATGAAGAGGTCGGCAAGGGCGCGAAGCACTTCGACGTGGACGCCTTTAACGCCCAGTGGGCCTACACCGTCGACGGTGGCGGCGTCGGTGAGCTGGAGTATGAAAACTTCAATGCCGCGTCAGTCACGATCAAAATTGTCGGCAACAACGTTCACCCAGGCTCTGCCAAAGGCGTCATGGTCAACGCGCTGTCGCTGGCGTCGCGTATTCATGCAGAAGTCCCGGCGGAAGAGAGCCCCGAACAGACCGAAGGGTATGAAGGTTTCTATCACCTGACCAGCATCAAAGGCACCGTGGACAGCGCGCAGATGCACTACATCATCCGCGATTTTGACCGTAAAGCCTTTGAGGCGCGCAAGCGCAAGATGATGGAGATCGCCAAGAAGGTGGGCAAGGGCCTGCATCCTGACTGCTATATCGAGCTCATCATCGAAGACAGCTATTACAATATGCGCGAGAAGGTGATGGCACATCCGCATATTCTCGATATCGCCCAGCAGGCGATGCGCGACTGCGATATTGAACCGGTATTAAAACCGATTCGCGGCGGTACCGACGGTTCTCAGCTGTCGTTTATGGGACTACCGTGCCCGAACCTGTTTACCGGTGGCTATAACTACCACGGTAAACATGAGTTTGTGACGCTGGAAGGGATGGAAAAGGCGGTGAAGGTGATAGTGCGGATAGCTGAGTTGACCGCTAAACGCTAAAAAATGCCCGGTGACGCTGCGCTTACCGGGCCTACATTCGGATCGTAGGCCGGGTAAGGCAAAGCCGCCACCCGGCAATGAGGCAAGGAGTGCCCATGTCAAACTACCGTCGCCATTACGTCCCCGGTGGCACCTGGTTTTTCACCGTTAACCTGCAAAACCGTCAGAGCGATTTGCTTACCCGCCATATCGATAACCTCCGTTCCGCCACCTCAACGGTTAAGCGTGCGAAGCCCTTCACCATCAACGCGTGGGTTATTTTGCCTGAACATATGCACTGTATCTGGACCCTACCGGACGGGGACAGTGATTTTTCCGCCCGCTGGCGGGATATCAAAAAGACATTCAGCCGCAGCATCGACATGCGCTATATCTGGCAGCCACGATTCTGGGAGCACACTATCCGCAACGAAGAGGACTACCGGCGGCATGTGGATTACATTTATATCAATCCGCTGAAGCACGGCTATGTGGGTAAAGTCAGCGACTGGCCGTACTCAACGTTTCATCGGGACGTGGCTGAAGGGTTGTATCCGGTGGATTGGGCAGGAGAGATTGAGGATTTTGCCGCGGGGGAGCGGCGATAAAAACGCCCGGTGGCGCTACGCTTACCGGGCCTACGATCCAATTGTAGGCCGGGTAAGGCGAAGCCGCCACCCGGCAAATATCACGACTTAGTCCTCAAAGAACCAGTACCCGCTGTTGACCAGCGCGGCCAGCATCGCGAGGAAGGACGGGTCTTCCAGCGCATCGCCAAAGGTATCCGCAGTCAGCACCAGATGGCTGGCAATCGCTTCCAGCGCCGGTCGGTGCGGTGAGTCCAGCTTCTCGCCGTTGACGAACACGTCCTCACCAATGCGCAGCACGCGCAACCCGCCCAGGCGCGTCAGCTTGTCGCCTTGCTGAAGCGCATCGTAAATCTCGTCCGCCTGATAAGGCGGCTCCGGTGGTGCAACGTCCAGCTCGTGGCGGGACTGGCTGATGAACTCGCCAAACCACTGACGGAAATGTTCCGGCTCGTTGATGAGATCCAGCATCATGCCACGCAGCTTATCCAGCTCCGCAGGCAGGATGTCTGCCGGGTGCTCACGCGCAGGCACGTCGGGATCGCTGTAACGATAGCTGCCCAGCTCGCGCTGCAGAACATAGTCGGCAAATCCGCTGATCATCTCGCGGCCGCTTGGCGCGCGGAACCCGACGGAGTAGTTGAGGGAGTTCTCCAGGGAGTAGCCTTCATGAGGGAATCCCGGCGGGATGTAGAGAATGTCGCCCGGCTCCAGCTCTTCGTCGATAATCCCTTCAAACGGATCAACCTGAAGCAGGTCCGGATGCGGGCAGTGCTGCTTCATCGGCACTTTTTCGCCCACGCGCCAGCGGCGGCGGCCCGTACCCTGAATGATGAACACATCGTACTGGTCCAGATGCGGGCCCACGCCGCCGCCCGGCACGGAGAAGGAGATCATCAGATCGTCCATGCGCCAGTCGGGCAGGGCGCGGAACGGACGCATTAATGCGGCCGTTGGCTCGTGCCAGTGGTTGACAGCCTGTACCAGCAGCGACCAGTTGTTTTCACCGAGATGATCGTAGCTTTCGAAAGGACCGTGGCTAACCTGCCATTTCCCGTCCTGGTGGCTGACCAGGCGGCTGTCGACTTCGTTTTCCATGGCCAGACCGGCCAGCTCGTCAGGCGAGATAGGGTCGACAAAATTGCTGAACCCGCGTTTCAGAACGACCGGGCGTTTTTGCCAGTAACGTTCAATAAACTCGGGCCAGTTAAGCGTTAAGTGATAATCCATATTTTTTATTCCGCAGGCTCTTACTGACTCGGATTATAACGGAAGCTCAGCCCCCCGGCTGCGAGATCCTCGCATTTTTCACATAACGGGTTAACTATCGTTCGATGTGGGCTGCTGGCGACCAAAAATGACCTCCATTCGCGCGCCGCCCAGCAAACTTTCGCTGGTTTCGATTTTCCCGTCGTACTGGTCGACAATCTCCCGGGCGACGGCTAATCCAACGCCCTGGCCAGGACGTAGGGTATCGGCGCGTTGACCGCGATCGAACACCACATCACGTTTATTGCGCGGGATCCCCGGGCCATCATCCTCCACGATGATATGCAGTTCGTTATCCGTCTGGCGCGCCGACACTTCCACGAACTCCAGACAGTATTTGCAGGCGTTATCCAGCAGGTTGCCCATCACTTCCATGAAGTCATTTTTTTCACCCACAAAGCTTATCTCTGGCGAGATATCGAGGCTGATATTCACCCCTTTACGCTGATACACCTTGTTGAGGGCGGACGTGAGGTTATCCAGAAGCGGGGCGACCGGATGCAGCTCGCGGCTCAGCAGGGCGCTGCCGGAACGCATGCTGGCGCGGTGGAGGTAATAGCCAATTTGCTGGGAAATACGGCTGATCTGCTCCAGCATCACCGGCTCGGCATCGTCGACGCTCAGCTTCGAACTGCGCATGGAACGCAGGGTGCTTTGCATCACCGCGAGCGGGGTTTTCAGGCTGTGGGTCAGATCGGTAAGCGTCGTACGGTATTTATCATAGCGTTCGCGTTCACTTTTCAGCAGGCGGTTGAGGTTACGCACCAGGCTGGTGAGCTCGCGGGTGGTTTCCGGATTAAGCTTTTCGCGATGATGTTCTTCCAGCTCGCGAACCTCTTTCGCCAGTGATTCAATGGGGCGCAGGCTCCACCACGCCGCTATCCACAGCAGCGGGATCACCAGCAGCAGATTTGCCGCCAGAACGTAGATGAACCAGCTCCAGACCATATAAGAACGCTTCAGCTCGACCGGAATGGTGTCGATCACCACGATGGTCAGCTGCGGCATGTTTAGCGTCGCCGGATAAAGGTTAATCGCAACGGAGTGCGTCATCTCCGTTTCCGCGTCGTCGGCGCGGATCTCGTTCAGCTTTTGCTGCAGGGAACGATCTTCACGGATCAGCGAGCTGGTGGTGTTGAGATCGGCTTCAATTTCGTGAAACCCGTTGGTTTTAAGCCACTCCGGACGAATGCTTTTGACCAGCCACGGAATGTCGCGCTGCGCCCACAGCAGCTTCCCCTTTTCGTTGTAAATCAGGGCGAGGGTGGGGCTTTGCTGATTAAGGTTTTCCGGCATTTCGACGGTGATTCGGTTGTCTTCCCATTTCGCCAGGGTATAAAACAGATTGCTTTCGCCGCGTAAGAGACGAAAGGTCGTTTTATCGAAGCTGACGCTGTACCCCACCAGGGCGACCATGCCGTAGGAGAGCGACAGCACCAGCACCACCGCAGCCGTTGCCAGTAAAAAACGAACCCGCAGTGAGAGGGGCAGAAGATGACGCAAAATCCGTCTCATTTAGCGTAATTCAAACAGGTAGCCCTGACCGCGGACGGTGGTAATCACATCCTGCGGGTACTGGGCCTGAATTTTCTTACGCAGTCGTCCCATCAGCACGTCAATGGTATGGCTCTCGCGCAGTTCAGCGTCAGGGTAGAGCTGAAGCATTAAAGAATCTTTACTCACCACCTTGCCGCTGTTGCGGATCAGCGTTTCCATAATCGTATATTCGAATGCGGTCAGCTTGATGACTTCATCGTTAATTGAGAGCTCGCGGCGGGAGAGATCGACCTGGAAAGGCGGGATAGAAATAACCTGCGACGCCAGCCCGCTGTTGCGACGGAGCAGCGCCTGCATGCGGGCCGCCACCTCTTCAATATGGAACGGCTTAGTGACGTAATCATCTGCGCCCGCGCTGAGCACTTCAACCTTATCCTGCCAGCCTTCACGGGCGGTCAGCACCAGAACCGGCAGGGAAACATCGTGGCTGCGCCAGCGACGAATCAACGACAGGCCGTCTTCGTCAGGCAACCCTAAATCGACAATGGCGATATCCGGCAGGTGTTCATTGAGATAATAATCGGCTTCTTTTGCATCTTCAGCATCGTCCACCTGATGTCCCATCTCCTGAAGCTGAACCTTCAGGTGATGGCGTAGCAATGCGTTATCCTCAACAACCAGTACGCGCATCATCTTTTCTCCCAGAATAAATAGTATGAATAGTTTAACGCTGATTATGTTGCTGTGGGGATAAACATTGAGTAAACCGGGGAAAAGCAACCCCCTTTCCGGGCGGAAAGGGGGGAGAGGAGATTACTTCAGCTCGTCAACCATGGTGATGGCGCGGCCAATGTAGTTCGCCGGAGTCATCGCCTTCAGGCGGGTTTTCTCTTCTTCCGGCAGCGCCAGGCCGTCGATAAACTGCTTCATACCTTCGGCATCAACGCGTTTGCCGCGGGTCAGCTCTTTCAGCTTCTCGTACGGTTTTTCGATGCCGTAACGACGCATCACGGTCTGAATCGGCTCCGCCAGCACTTCCCAGTTGTGATCCAGTTCGTCCAGCAGACGATCGCGGTTCACTTCCAGCTTGCTCACGCCTTTCAGCGTGGACTGATACGCGATCAGCGCGTAGCCGATGCCCACGCCCAGGTTACGCAGTACGGTGGAGTCGGTCAGGTCGCGCTGCCAGCGGGATACCGGCAGTTTGCTCGCCATATGCTGCAGCACAGCGTTCGCCAGACCCAGGTTACCTTCGGAGTTTTCGAAGTCGATCGGGTTCACTTTGTGCGGCATGGTGGAAGAGCCGATTTCACCGGCGATGGTTTTCTGCTTGAAGTGGTTCAGGGCGATGTAGCCCCACACGTCACGATCGAAGTCGATCAGGATGGTGTTAAAGCGCGCGATGCAGTCAAACAGCTCCGCAATATAGTCGTGCGGCTCAATCTGGGTGGTGTACGGGTTCCACTGAATGCCCAGCGAGGTCACGAACTCTTCGCTGAACTGGTGCCAGTCCACTTCCGGATACGCGGCGATGTGGGCGTTATAGTTACCGACCGCGCCGTTGATTTTGCCCAGAATTTCAACCTGTTCCAGCTGACGGTACTGGCGCTCCATACGGTACGCGACGTTCGCCATCTCTTTACCCATCGTGGATGGGGTGGCTGGCTGGCCGTGGGTACGGGAGAGCAGCAGAATGTCGCGGTATTCCACGGACAGCGCTTTCACCGCGTCGATGATTTTACGCCAGTAAGGCAGCACCACCTCTTTGCGCGCGGTGGAGAGCATCAGCGCATGAGAGAGGTTGTTGATGTCTTCGGACGTACAGGCGAAGTGGATGAACTCAGACACGGCGTGCAGCGCAGGAACGCTTTCCACTTTCTCCTTCAGGAAGTACTCAACCGCCTTCACGTCGTGGTTGGTGGTGCGCTCAATGGTTTTAATGCGCGCGGCGTCTTGTTCGCTAAACTCGGCAACGATTTTATCAAGGTAATCGTTTGCCTTTTCGTCAAAAGCAGGAACTTCCTTGATTGCTGCCTGGGCGGCCAGCTTTTGCAGCCAGCGTACTTCAACCTGAACACGGAACTTCAGCAAACCATATTCGCTGAAGATCCCGCGCAGCGCGCTGACTTTATCGCCGTAGCGTCCATCGACAGGGGATACGGCGGTCAGTGAGGATAATTCCATAATTCGCAACTCCGGGAGGTTAACAATGAGCAAGAATTTGTTTTGCCTGAGTGGTCAGGCGATTACGAGAAAACATTAGCTGCAGGCGGCCACCGCCAACCTGGTGCCACAGCACGGCGGCACGGATCCCTGCCAGCAGGGAGGCGCGTACTTTTGCCTGTACCTGCGGGCTTTGCAGCACGGCAGGGGAGCCGGTGACCTGAATCCGTGGGCCCAGCGGGCTGATGACGTCAACATAAATGCCGGCCATGGCGCTCAGCAGCGTGTCGGACTGCAGGTCAAAATGGTCAAGCTGACGCTGTAACCCGGCAATGCGATCGCCCAGGGTATTAAGCGCGCCTTTTGCTGCGCTCAGCTTACGCTCCAGCACCATCAGGCTCAACGTGTAGCGGGTCAGCTCTGCGTTTAACCCCTGACGGCTGCTGGCGTTAAGCACGCCAAGCAGGGTTTCAAGACCGAGACGAAGATTGGTTTCACTGCCACCGAACACGCCCAGGGTCGAACCGGGGTTGAGGTCGATAACGCTATTGAGTGAAACGTGCAGGGCATCAGCGTCGCAATGACCCTGATGCGCCAGCTGTTGCACCAGACGGGCTGACTGGCAAATTCCCGCCAGCGCCAGGGTGATGTCATAGTAGTTCTTCGCCACACGGTCTCCTTTATGTGTGCAAACGCTGTTAAACAGCGGGCAGCGGCAGGCGCTGTTCAATGATCCCGCCGCCCAGGCAGATTTCGCCGCTGTAGAAGACAGCGGACTGACCCGGGGTGACGGCGGCGACCGGCTCGTCGAAGCGCACGTCAATGCGGTCGTCATCAAGCGCGGTAACGGTGCAAGGAATATCGGTCTGACGGTAGCGTGTTTTCACCGTGCAGCGCAGCGTGCCTTTCAGCGGCTCACGATCGACCCAGTGCAGCTGCTGCGCGATCAGGCCAACGGACATCAGACGCGGATGGTCATGGCCCTGAGCAACAACCAGAATATTGTTTTCGACATCTTTGTCGACCACGTACCACGGCTCTTCGCTACCTTCTTTCGTCCCGCCGATACCCAGGCCTTTACGCTGGCCTAAGGTGTGGTACATCAGCCCCTGATGCTGGCCAATCTCTTCCCCGTCGACGGTGACAATTTTACCCGGCTGTGCGGGCAGGTAACGTCCGAGGAAATCGCGGAATTTGCGCTCGCCGATGAAGCAGATACCCGTAGAGTCTTTTTTCTTCGCGGTGATCAGGTCCAGCTCTTCGGCGATTTTACGCACCTGCGGCTTTTCCAGCTCGCCGACCGGGAACAGGCTCTGGGCGATTTGCTCGTGGCTCAGCGTATAGAGGAAATAGCTTTGATCTTTGTTGCCGTCCAGACCGCGCAGCAGCTGGCTTTTACCATTCACGTCTGCGCGACGCACGTAGTGACCGGTCGCAATGTAGTCTGCGCCCAGATCTTCCGCGGCGAATTCCAGGAAGGCCTTAAATTTGATCTCTTTGTTGCACAGAATATCCGGGTTCGGCGTACGGCCCGCTTTGTACTCTTCAAGGAACAGTTCAAATACGTTGTCCCAGTATTCTGCGGCAAAGTTAACGGTGTGCAGTTCAATGCCGAGCTTATCGCACACGGCCTGCGCATCGGCGAGATCCGCTGCGGCAGTGCAGTATTCCTCGCCGTCATCTTCCTCCCAGTTCTTCATGAACAGGCCCTCCACCTTATAGCCCTGTTGCTGTAACAGGTAGGCGGAAACGGAGGAATCGACACCGCCGGACATGCCGACGATCACTTTTTTCTGGCTGTTATCTGACATGGAATACTCACGACATTGAACTTCAAGGCGGCGTATTCTATCACGCCCCCCCACCATTGGCACCCTCTGTAAACGGCCAGTTAAATGCGCCGATGACATCCAGCGGCAGGCGTGCGCCTGACTGCCAGCAGCGAATGCTTTCCGCAACCAGCGGCGAGCGCAGGTTTGGCGCGTTCAGGATCTCGTCGGCGGTGACCCACAGGCAGCGGTCGATATCGTTATCCTGCGGTTCAGTGGCGCACGTTTCGCTAAGCTCAACGGCAAATAAAAAACGCAGGAACGGTGTGCTGTCGGGCGCAATCCACTGGTGCATACGGATGAAGTGCTGGGGCTCGGCGTGAATACCGGTCTCTTCCCACAGCTCGCGTTTTGCCGCCTGCAGGAGGGTCTCATTGGCTTCAAGGTGCCCGGCAGGCTGGTTCCACAGCGCTTTGCCGTTAATGCTCTCTTCGACAACAAGGAATTTCCCCCGGGCGTGGACCACGCAGGCAACCGTGACATGAGGTTTAAACATAGTGACTCCTTAAGAGGTAACGTCCCGCCATTCACCGTTTGCCAGCGTTTCCAGGGTGTAGTTACCCATGGCGTAACGAATCAGGCGCAGGGTGGGGAAGCCGACGTGTGCGGTCATGCGCCGAACCTGACGGTTGCGGCCTTCATAAAGGGTGATTTTGAGCCAGCTGGTCGGAATGGATTTGCGTTCGCGAATCGGTGGATTGCGCGGCCACAGCCACTCCGGTTCATTCACGCGTTCAATACCTGCCGGCAGGGTGGGACCGTCGTTGAGCGCGACGCCTTTGCGCAATTTTTCCAGCGTCTCATCATCCGGCTCGCCTTCTACCTGGACGAAGTAAATTTTGCCGGTGCGTTTCCCCGGCTGTGTGAGCTTCGCCTGCAGCGCGCCGTCGTTGGTCAAGACCAGCAGGCCTTCGCTGTCGCGGTCCAGACGCCCGGCCGCGTAGACCCCCTGAACCGGGATGTAGTCCTTAAGCGTGCTGCGCCCGGCTTCATCGGTGAACTGCGGCAAAACATCGTAGGGTTTATTGAACAGAATCACCCGCTTTGGCTGGGTTTCTTGCGGTCGTCTGGCGGCTTGTCGCGAGCTGAATCGCTCAACCCGGTGTTTTGTAAAAGAAGTTTTCTTCATGGTATTTTCAGGCGTTATCAATTGCCGCATTATAGCCTAATAACGAAGACCTTTCATGGCGTCGGACAATCAGGTACTATCGAAGGGCTCATTACAATTTATTAACATAAGATCAGTAACAACCAGAAGCGCTCGAAGGAGAGGTTAATGGAAAGCAAAGTAGTTGTTCCGGCGGAAGGTAAAAAGATCACCCTGCAAAACGGCAAGATTAACGTTCCTCACAATCCGATCATTCCATTCATCGAAGGTGATGGTATCGGTGTAGACGTTACCCCGGCAATGCTGAAAGTGGTTGATGCCGCTGTTGAGAAAGCCTACAAAGGCGAGCGTAAAATTTCCTGGATGGAAATTTACACCGGTGAGAAATCGACGCAAGTTTATGGCCAGGACGTCTGGCTGCCAGCCGAAACGCTGGACCTGATCCGCGACTACCGCGTTGCTATCAAAGGCCCACTGACGACGCCAGTTGGCGGCGGCATCCGTTCCCTGAACGTGGCACTGCGTCAGGAGCTGGACCTGTACGTCTGTCTGCGTCCGGTTCGTTACTATCAGGGCACCCCAAGCCCTGTTAAGCACCCAGAACTGACCGACATGGTCATCTTCCGCGAAAACTCAGAAGACATCTACGCGGGTATCGAATGGAAAGCGGACTCTGCTGATGCAGAGAAAGTGATTAAATTCCTGCGCGAAGAGATGGGCGTGAAGAAAATTCGCTTCCCTGAGCATTGCGGTATCGGCATTAAGCCGTGCTCCGAAGAAGGGACCAAGCGTCTGGTGCGCGCGGCCATCGAATATGCGATCACCAACGACCGTGACTCTGTGACCCTGGTTCACAAAGGCAACATCATGAAGTTCACCGAAGGCGCGTTCAAAGACTGGGGCTACCAGTTGGCGAAAGAAGAGTTCGGCGGTGAGCTGATCGACGGCGGCCCGTGGCAGAAGATCAAAAACCCGAACACCGGCAAAGAGATCGTCATTAAAGATGTGATCGCCGATGCGTTCCTGCAGCAGATCCTGCTGCGTCCTGCGGAATACGACGTGATTGCCTGTATGAACCTGAACGGTGACTACATCTCTGACGCCCTGGCAGCTCAGGTTGGCGGTATCGGTATCGCCCCTGGTGCGAACATCGGTGACGAGTGCGCCCTGTTCGAAGCTACCCACGGTACTGCACCAAAATACGCAGGTCAGGACAAAGTGAACCCGGGCTCTATCATCCTGTCCGCAGAGATGATGCTGCGTCATATGGAATGGTTCGAAGCCGCAGACCTGATCGTCAAAGGTATGGAAGGCGCGATCAACGCGAAAACCGTCACCTATGACTTCGAACGTCTGATGGAAGGCGCTAAGCTGCTGAAATGTTCAGAGTTTGGCGACGCGATTATCGCGAACATGTAATCCAGATTCTGGGTTAAACAAGAACGGGAGCCTGATGGTTCCCGTTTTTTTTGCCTCTGCCCGCGGGAGACAACCCGATGTTAGCCACTGTCCTTATCACTGTCGTTGCACTTATTCATCTCTACATTCTTGTGCTGGAAATGTTCCTGTGGAATACCAAAACAGGGCACAAGGCCTTTAATCTGCGTCCTGATTTTGCACGCGACACCCGCGTGCTGGCGGCGAATCAGGGTCTGTATAACGGGTTCCTGGCGGCGGGCCTGCTGTGGAGCCTCTGGCTCGGCGAAAACGGGATTCAGGTGGCCATCTTCTTTCTGACCTGCGTGCTGATCGCCGGGCTTTTTGGCGCAGCCACCGCCAGCCGAAAAATTTTGTACGTGCAGGCCATTCCCGCGCTCGCTGCGCTGCTTGCGTTACTCATCTGAAGCAATGCTTTGGTTGAGATAATGCGTCCGATATACTCGTGACGTTACCTTTATTGACCAGAGACGAGACTGTTATGCACAACGATATCCCCCTGAAATATTATGATATTGCCGATGAGTACGCGACGGAGGCTGCAGAGCAAGTCGCGGAATCAGAGCGCGACGCGCTTGCACACTATTTCCAGCTGCTGCTTACCCGCTTAGCGAATAATGAGGAGATCAGCGAGGAAGCCCAGCAGGATATGGCCACAGAAGCCGGGATCCGTGCGGGTCGCATTGATGATGTTGCGAACTTCCTCAATCAGTGGGGAAATGAATAGCCTGCCTCAAAAACCGTTATGGTGATGCTTTGCGATACAGCTCAGCATCACGCTATCGGACCACATGCATTTTTTCCGCAGAATAGGCGAAGCGGGTTTATCGACAAGCAGCGCGAAAATAACGATCAGAAAAAAGAGTACTGCTGGAAAAACTAAGGATAATTTCACGTTTTTAACCAAAATAAGAGTGTGCTTCAGGGTAATCTACCGTCTGAATATGACGACTATATGTTTTGGCGGAAAAAATGGAAACGTCCGAGTGTAAAAAAACGAGCAGGACAGGCTTCATGTTAGGGGGCGACGCCGGTGAGTCGCTTCGCCAGCTCGCTCCGGGTGAGTGCTTTTGAAAAATACCATCCCTGGATCAGCGCGTCGGGATATCTGTTCGCAATAAAGCGATACTGAGTTTCATTTTCCACGCCCTCGAACACAAGGGTTTTATTCAACTTCGCGAGGGCATCGCTGAAGATAACAAAGATGTTTTGCTTATAATCTTCGCTGATGCCATCCACCAGCGATTTGTCAATTTTGATTTCATCATATTCAAGCTGCGACAGCCGCGCCAGATTTGAATTTTGCACGCCGAAATCATCGATTGAAATTTTAACGCCAAGCGATTTTAGTTCCTGGCAGAATCCCTCAAGGATATCCGCCGCGGAAACGGCTTTCTCAGAAAGCTCGACCTTCATCAGGGAAAGGGGAAGGTTGTTGACTAAGCACTCGCGACGCAAAATGTTAATAAACTGTCCGTCTTCAATTTCTTTCCGCCCAACGTTGATTGAAACGATCAGCTGATGCTTAATCGCCAGCGGGGCAATTTCTGAGAGAGATTTACCGATAACATTGCCATAATATCTTTTATACAGCCCGATTTTCTTAATTAATGGGATAAACAGCTCCGGCGAGACGTCTCCGTGTTTTTGATCGCGCCATCGCGACAGAACTTCCACGCCCACGATTTTTTGATCGCGAATGCGAATAATGGGCTGGTAATTAACGCTGAAGGTATTTGTTATCACGGCTTTGATCAGCGTACGTTCCAGCGAAAAACGGTCTTCATGGATACGGAAGACAAATAACGTTATCGCGACCCAGATAAAGTAGAGAATGATCGCGAGAAACGTCAAGATAAACGGGGGTAACGAGGCCAGTCCCGCATCGTGATGTTTTACAATCACGCATAAATCCCACACGGCGCTGCACTGTGTAATGGTCAGGGTGAACAACGTGGAGTGCAGCCAGCTCCGCGCTCGCAGGTCGGGGGCAGCCGAAAAAAAGATCCGGCCAAAGTCCTTTGTGGTGGCACTCAGAGAATAGCTTGCGGTAACCGGGGTGAATTTATCGTAAGCATAGCGGGAAGTGAAGATAATAATATTATTATAAATGGCCGCATTGCCCGTGAAAAAGTCTTTTCTTGAAAACTGCGCGAGGAGAAAACCTCTCGGCGTTTTATGCAGTTCCGCAGGAAGTGGAACGGGCGTCGCGAGTTTACCCCAAAAAGCGGTACAGACAATGTTTCCTTTTTCAATAAAACCGATATCCCCGAAATAGAGGTTGTTAAGCTTTATTTGTCTGTAGCTATCCAGGCTGGTTTTATCACACCCCTGCGTCGTTATGCTTTTAAGGCCCAGCGCCACGTTTTGGGACAGATTTTCGGAATAATGTAAAAGGGTCCGGGATATTTCAAGCTGTTTGGTTTTTTGCTGACCAAGGATAACCGCATTGACCGCATAAAGAGACAGGATGACCAGAAGCGTTGAAACGATCGCAACGGCAATGCGCTTTTTCATTTTCCGGTTATCCTGTCCGCTCCCTGAATTCATAAATCTTAACACAGCCTGGGCAAGGCACAAGCCTGATAGTCACGCCGGGTGAGCAAATTCGGGCGGGTGAACTCATACGAAAGCATCAGTTTTTTAAGACAATTCTCAGCTAAGCTATTTTCATTGCGATCGGCAACGTCAGGTAAACCACGGGTTCTTCTTTCAGATCCTTCATGCTTGTTTATTCTATTAAGGAAAACATCGTGCGCAACGTGATGATCCCTATTCTCAGTGCCCTGTTTCTTTTTCTGATCGGCATACTGATTATTAACTGGCAGTTATGGCAGATGGCGAAAATGAATAACGTTCATACCGCCACGGTAAGCACCCAGAAAATAGAAAGCATTTTGTCGGAAGCCGTCAGTGCGGCCAACACGGCGAAGCGCGTTGCGGAGCAGGGGTGTACCAGCAGCGGGCAGCTGGCGCTGGGGACAGAAGCTGCGCTAAAACCGCATCTGCGCGCCATCATGATCCAGCAGCAGGGGCAAATCATCTGTACATCCCTTCCGGGGAATGGCGTATTGATTGTTCATCCGGAGACGCTACCTGAAAAAGAATTAATGCTGCTCCCCGGTAATCGACTGGTGAACGGCATCCCGGTACTTGTCTTCCAGATGCCCATCGTGGGCGGGCGCATCATCGTCAGCGTCAGCGATGCGCATTTGCAGGACGTCATCGCGAATGCATCAAACAGCGTTGACCTGCGGTTGGTTGTCGGCGAAAGCATGTTTACGCGCAACGGTGACGTGACCGGCTGGAAAGCGGCCTCGTGGACGGGTTCACTTACGGCATCTTCGCAATTCCCCTTCAGTCTGGCCTGGCAACCGCCTGCCTTTTTTAGCCTGACGCGGCTACTGCACCAGGGCTGGAGCCTGATACTGCTGATTCTCGCGCTATCCCTGGCGGTGGGCATTTTGATCCGCCGATACAAGGGAAAAAGCACCACCTTTGAAGACGATTTGCGTAAGGCCATTTTGCAGGGAGAGATCGTGCCTTATTATCAGCCGATCGTGAACGGGGACACCGGCGGGTTATACGGGGTTGAAGTCCTGGCAAGGTGGAAGCATCCAAAGTCTGGGTTTATCCCGCCGGATGTCTTTATTCCGATTGCTGAACGTAGCGGGTTGATTATTCCGCTGACCAAAGGCTTGATGGCGAAAGTGGTCACACAGCTTAAGCCGCTGTTGCCGAAGCTACCGGATGGGTTCCATATCGGAGTGAACATCAGCGCCAGACACATTGATGCCCCTTCCTTCATCGGTGACTGTCGTCTCTTCGGCAAGGGGTTTCAGGGTAAAGCCGTGAAGCTGGTTCTCGAGGTGACCGAGCGTGAACCGTTGATCGATAATCCTCATCTGGTGGAAAACCTCAACGCGCTGCATAACGCCGGTTTTGTCATTGCACTGGATGATTTTGGTACGGGGTATTCCGGGCTGTCATGTCTAAATGCGCTTGCCATAGATTATATTAAAATTGATAAAAGCTTTGTTAACCGGGTTTCTGAGGAGAAGGACTCAACGATCCTGCTGGACTGCGTTATTGACCTGGCGAAAAAACTCTCATTGCGTATCGTGGCCGAAGGTGTAGAAACGAAAGAGCAGCTGGAGTATCTCAACCGTAATGAAATTACCCTGTTGCAGGGGTATTATTTTGGTAAACCCGTCTCCTATATCGATTTTATTAAAGTCATTTTATCTAAGCCCAGGGAGGCCGTGATGCTGTAAAACGTCAGGCGCTGTAAAAAAATCAGGAATAGAGCGGGTTGCCTGGCGGTGAAACACAAAATAAAGACGAGCTTCTGTTGTATGCTTAAGTGCAATTCATTTTCCTCTTATCCTGAGCTTTGTTACAGTGACAAGAGTTGTCAGCCAGGGATATCAGGCGTGATAAGGTGGAAAAGCTCGTGCATGTGAAAAATACTTTTTACACAACAACCATTACCGTCATCATTGTCTCATTGATCATCTCGCTGGCGCTTGCCGTCCAAATTGCCACGTCCAGACAGCAGTCAATCCAGCAAATTAATACCAGCGTCGCTAATCTTAGCCACACCCTGGATGTTTATACTGAAGGGATCATGCGCCAGAGTGAAATGTTAATTACTACCGTTTCCGACATAATCGAAATTTATGGCATGACCCCGCAGCAGGCGACCAATATTCAGCACATGATCCATAATCAGGATAACCTTCTTACCCAGATTAATAATGTGGTTGTTTACAATGCTCAGGGCGATATCTTCACCGCGCTGCATGAAAGTTTCACGGGGCCGCGCAAAGGCTCGGACAGAGAGTTTTTTATCTATCACCAGGAAAATAAAACTCAGCAGGTCTTTATTGGGGAGCCGGTGGTAAGCAGAACCAATGGCAAATGGGTTATCACCCTCAGTCGGCGCCTTGAAACCCAGTCCGGGGCATTTAACGGTGTCGTGGTGGTGACGCTCGGTATTGAAAATTTTCTGGCACTCTACGGGCAGATTAATATCGGCCACTCGGGCGTCATCGGCTTAACGACGCAATCAGGCGTGCTGCTGGTCCGTTATCCCTTTAAAAATACCTATATCGGCACGATTGTTTCTGATTCACCGCTCTTCAGGAAATATCTCAAAGTACAAAATACGGGGATAGCCAGCTCCATCTCGCGGTTTGATAAAATCGAACGCATTTATGCCTATGAGAAAAACAGACGCTACGGACTGGTCACCACCGTGGCGGTTAGCATTGATGAAGCCCTTGCCCCCTGGCGCAAGCAGGCGATTCAGCTGGCAGTACTCATTTTCGTGTTCACGGCGATACTCATCGTCGCGTCATACTTCCTCTATTCCGACCTGTCCCGTAAAACACGGGATAACAAAGCGCTGAAGATTATTGCCTCAGAAGATGCGTTGACCGGGCTGTACAATCGCCGCGTCTTTGATGAAAAAATCCTCTCGGAAATTGCTACGTGCGCCGCGCATGACGCGCCGATTTCGGTACTGATCGTGGATGTGGACTACTTCAAAAAATACAACGATAACTATGGTCATCCTGAAGGGGACCGGTGTCTGGCAATGCTCGGAAACAGCCTCAGGGAGAGCCTTACCCGTGATAATCAGCTTGTGGCGCGCTACGGCGGAGAGGAGTTTGCGCTGATATTGCCGGATGCGGATATTCAGGAGGCACTTCGTCTGGCCCAGACGATTATTCGCAATGTGTTCTCGCTGCAAATCGCTCATGCCTTTAGTCCCTTCGGCCGGGTGACGGTAAGCGTCGGAATTTCCACCGCCCGTGCCGTCGACATTGCAGGCAGCCAGCAAAATATCATTATTGCCGCAGACCAGGCGCTCTATCAGGCGAAACGCGCGGGACGTAACCGGTACGCGTTTGTTGGGGTATGAGCAAAAAAAAAAGCCCACTCAGGAGTGGGCAAGAAATACTGGAAGCAATGTGAGCAATGTCGTACTGAATACTTGAGTGTTTCTCTCAACTATTCAGTGTTGAGAAAGATAATCTTTCTCAACAAAAGATGCAACCCCACAGTTTCTGTGGCCCGTACATTTTTTTGATGAATAATTCCCCACTCTCTCATTGTGATGCTTATCACAAATTTCCTTTCTGGAATCCTGTGCTATTCTTTTTTGTGTCGTTGATTTAATGACAAAAACCATACAGAGAGGAAAGTTATGGGAATTTTATCCTGGATTATCTTTGGGCTTATTGCGGGTATTCTGGCGAAGTGGATCATGCCGGGCAAAGATGGCGGTGGGTTTATCGTCACCGTAATACTGGGTATTGTCGGCGCGGTAGTCGGCGGCTGGATCAGTACGCTGTTCGGTTTTGGCAAGGTCGATGGCTTTAACTTCGGCAGTTTCGCCGTCGCGGTGATCGGTGCGCTGGTTGTTCTGTTTATCTACAGAAAGATCAAAAGCTAAGGTCTGAAAGCGTTGAAAAAGGCTGCCAGATGGCGGCCTTTTTACGTACTGGCGTTTACCACCAGCCAAGCTGCGTGCCGGCAAACGCCGCGATGGCAACGATCAGCATAATGACGGTTGTCTTCCGCATTTATGCCCCCGGCGCCGCGTAACCGCCGACAAAAAACCACGCTAAAAATACCACCGCCGTTATAAATATAACGACCGGGAAGAGGATCCCTATTCTCATACCATCACCTGTTTCGGTTTCTGTAACGCCGTAGAGTGTACGGGGTTAATCCATAGTGAGAAAGCGTGATTTGCTTTTTCCTTTCTTATCCTGATACATCGCGACATCCGCAGCGCGTAACGCGCTGTCAGGATCGGTTGCGGCAGGGTCCACTTCGATCACGCCGAAGCTGGCGCCCGGATAAATAATATGAACGCTGCCCAGCCAGTATTCGCCAGCGATGCAGGCGCTGAGGCGCGTTTTGAGCAGCGTAAGCTGCGCGTTATCCCCGTCCTGGTGGGGCTGGCTTAGCGACGCCACCAGAAATTCATCCCCGCCCAGACGACCGATAATATCGTCCTGCTGTTTCTCTTCCGTCAAACGCTTGCCCACTTCTATCAGGAACTGGTCGCCAGCCTCGTGGCCGTAACGATCGTTAATCAGTTTGAAATCATCCAGATCGATGAATGCGATGATGGCGTTACGCTTAAGATGCCGGGCCAGAGAAAAGAGGGTGGTCAGATCTTCAAAAATGGCGCGACGGTTGGGTAAACCGGTAAGGGCATCCGTATAGGAGTGCGCGATGAGGGCCGCATTGGCTTCGCGAAGCTGGGTGACCAGCGACTCTTTCTGAATGGACTGGGCGATCAGCCCGGCGAAGAGCTTCAGAACCTGTTCGCCGCGCTCGCTCAGCGGCTTTCTGGCCGTGCTGGTGGCACAGAGCGTTCCGTAAAGTGAACCATCCGCAAGATGGACAGGAATACTCATGTAGGTGGTAATGCCAAGTGCTTTCGCAGCTTCGCACTCGGGCCAACGCTCGGGCACGTCATTGCTGAATATCGTGTCACTATCCAGCGCGCGCTTGCACAGCGTCTCATCCCATGGGACGCTCAGCCCCTCCGGAATCGTCATCTGCTTGCTGTTGCGGGCGTAGAGGATGTGCTGCAGCCGCGCTTCGATATCCACCTTCGTCAGGTAGGTCGACTCCATGTCGGTAACAATCTCCAGCATCTCCAGCAGCTGGCGAACGAGGCTTTCAAGGGATTGCTCGGTGGCAAGGGTTTCTGAAACGCGAGCGAGGATAAGATCCGACATGACGTAGAATGACTCCCTGGCAGAAGACGTCTGCATCTGCATGTTATGCTGAATTTTTAGGCTTCAGACATAGTAAAACATGAATACATAAAATTTAATATATGCAGGGGGCGGGCAGCAGGCGAGAAAAAAAGCCCCGTTGTTGAGACCGGGGCAAAGACATCTTGATTACGGAATGATGTTCTCTGGTCATATCGAGAACATGCCACACTATAGTGCTGAAAAGTGCAGTTAAAATGGAGAAATCATGGAGAACGTGGCGATGACCCGTTACCCTTAGACTCTGATGACGTCAAAAGGATCAATGAGATGAGATTTCTGCTTCTGGCGCTGGCGCTTCCCCTGGCCGCCTGCACCGCCAAAACCACGCCACCTGATGCACCGAAACCGCCGCACGTTATCGGTATGGCGAACCCAGCTTCCGTCTACTGTCTGGAGAAAGGCGGGGAACAGGTCCCGGTTCAAAGCCCGCAGGGCGTGCGTACCGAGTGCAAATTACCGGGCGGCGAAGTGATTGATGAATGGACGCTCTATCGTCGCGACCATCCGCAACCCGCCAGGTGACAAAGTAATATTGCCTGCGATACACTTCTCTTTAAGATTATTCTTAGCCAGTTCCTGGCGTTCGTTATCGTGAGAGAAGTATGTTTCAGCTAAAACCGGGCAGCATGGCGATGATCGTTGGCGCCCGCACGGCGTCAGGCCGTCGCAATATTGGTAAATCCGTTGAGCTGTTTGGCCTTTGCCAGCCTGGCCTGCGTTTTGTTAACCCGGTCAACGGCGTGATGACGCAATTACCGGTCACCGCAGATCGCGCGCTTTGGCTGGTGACGGGTGATGTCTACGCCTTTGACAACCAGCACGGCTTTGCGTTTGTCCGCGCCGAACATCTGATGCCGCTCACCCCGGATGAAGCGCCGCAAATTCTGGATGAACTGACGATCGGCTGATCACAGATGGCGCAGCCAGTCGGCTAAGACCAGGGCGTGATTTTGCTCCGTGTTTTTGGCAGCAAAGAGCAGGGTGACGGTCTGCCTGCGCGCCAGCGTCGCCAGACGCACGCCCTCGTCAGCCTGCTGCGCCAGCTCTTCCCGATAGGCCTGACTGAAGGCGGTGAAATCAATCGTGTCGCTGTGAAAGGCCTTGCGTAATTCATTCGAAGGCGTGAGCGCTTTACACCATTCGTCATACGCGAGATCCGTTTTCTTCAGCCCGCGCGGCCACAGCCTGTCCACCAGTATCCTATAGCCGTCGTCAGGGCTTGCCTGTTCGTATACCCGTTTGCACTGAATCATGATTCCACCCTCCCAATTTAAGGTATTGTGATAATTGCAAAAGATCGGTAGTCTGAGGTTCCTTATGTTATCTGATAATACTCTGGCATAAGGAACCTTTCATGGAACACCTCCCGGTTAAAACAACGCTGCGCATTGCGCTGGTTGGCGATTACAATCCCAATGTTATTGCGCATCAGGCTATCCCGCTGGCCATTGACGACGCCGCTGCAGTGCTTGACCTCACCGCCGATTACGACTGGCTGGCCACGACGGAGCTAACAAGCGCTGAAGATCTGGTGGGCTACGATGCCATCTGGCTGGTTCCTGCCAGCCCCTATAAAAACACGGCGGCCGCTTTTATTGCCGCGCGCTACGCCCGTGAGAACGGCATCCCGTTCCTGGGCACCTGCGGCGGGTTCCAGCATGCGCTGATTGAGTATGCCCGAAACGTGCTGGGCTGGGCTGATGCGGCACACGCTGAGACGGATACCGAAGGCACCATGGTGATTGCGCCGCTGACCTGCTCGCTGGTGGAAAAAACGGATGCCATTGAGCTGCGCAATAATACGCTGATCGCCAAAGCGTACGGCAAGCCCGAAATTGAAGAGGGGTATCACTGTAACTATGGCGTGTCGCCGGCGTTTGCGCAGGCGCTGGAAAGCGGTGATATGCATGTGACGGGCTGGGACGATCGGGGTGAAATTCATGCCGCGGAGCTGGTGACGCACCCGTTCTTCGTGATCACCTTATTCCAGCATGAACGTGCCGCGCTGGAAGGACGCCCGGTCGTGCTGGTGCAGGCGATGCTGCGCGCAGCGCGCGGGTAAAAAAGGCAGACCCGGTGGTCTGCCTGAGGATTTAACGGGGCGCGATCTCCCGGTCTCGCCCGGCTAACACACCGCAGATAGCCATTATCACAGCGGCCAGCGCACAGCCCAGAAGCGGGATTTGCCAGTCTCCTGCGGTATCGTGAATTTTCCCCATCAGCGGCGGGCCGCAGGCGGCAAGCAGGTAGCCAATCGACTGTGCCATTCCGGAGAGCGCCGCCGCCTGGTGCGCAGAGCTGGCGCGCAGGCCGATGAACGTCAGGCCGAGGATCATTGTTGCCCCTGTGCCAAAGCCAAACATCAGCGTCCACATCACCGCCATTCCGGGCATAAACCATAATCCTGCCGCGCTTATTGCGCACATCAGGGCCACTAAGCCTGCGATCGCTCGCTGATCTTTCAGGCGGTGGAGGATCAGCGGAACGGCGAGTCCCGGCACGGCCGTGGCCAGCTGCAACAGACCGTGCACCGAACCGGCCTGCGCTTCGCTGTAGCCGTGGCTCAGCAATATCGCCGGCAGCCAGCCGATGATGACGTAGTAGATCAGCGAGTTAATTCCTAAAAAGAGCGTCACCTGCCAGGCGAGGGCCGAGCGCCAGAGCGCGCGGTTTTGCAGCGCGCCTGCGCCCGTTACCGTTGCGACGTGTTTCTGACGCCACTGCGGCAGCCAGAGCAGCAGTGCGACCAGCGGAAACGCCATCAGCATCAGCAGCGCGCCATGCCATCCCGCGCTCCCCTGTGCAAGGGGAACGATCATCGCTGAGCCAAACGCCGCCGAGACGCCCATCGTCAGGGAATAGGCGCCGGTGAGCTTCGCCACCTGGCCCGGAAAATCACGCTTAATTAATCCCGGTAACAGCACATTACCGAGCGCAATACCGCAGCCGACGATCGCCGTTCCGATGAAAAGCAAAGCGGCGGAAGGCAGCGAGCGAACGGCAATCCCGGCGCAAATGAGCAGCAGGGCGATAAACAGGCTGCGCTCCATGCCGATACGCCGGGCAACGCCTGCGGCGAGCGGCGAGACAAGGGCGAAAGCCAGCAGGGGCAGGGTGGTCAGCAGACCGGTTTGCGCCGTGCTTAAGCCATAATCAAGACGAATGGTATCGAGCAGCGGCGCTGCGCCAGTAAAGGTGACGCGAAGCGTAGTGGCAATCATCAGGATGCCTGCAATCAACAGCGCGCCGTGTTTTCCTGAGGTGCGAATAGCAGTAGTCATTATGTTCTCATACGTTCAAGCGAGCGCACACAATACCGATTTTCTCAGCGGTTGAAATCAGGCTAAAATGACAGTTTATCGCTCATATCGGACAAACTGATGATTGGTCTGGGACTGGAAGGCTACGATCCAGATAGCCAGTACGATGCGGCCGTCGCATTTCGCATTCAGGTAGTGGCGGAGGAACAATATATTCCGCTTCATCATCACCGTAAGGGGCAGCTGATTCTGGCCCTCGGCGGCGCAATCACCTGTGAAGTGGAAAATGCCATGCTGATGGTGCCGCCCCAGTATGCCGTCTGGATCCCTGGACAGATGCCGCACAGTAACAGGGCCACGCCGGGCGCGCAGCTCTGCTTTTTGTTCATTGAGCCGGGGGCTGCCAGCCTGCCCGAGCGCTGCTGTACCCTGAAAATCTCCCCCCTGGTGCGGGAGCTGATTTTATCGCTCGCGGAAAAATCACGTGAACAGCTGCAGCTCGCGGCCACCTCGCGTCTGGTGGACGTCCTGTTTGACGAGCTGCCGCTCCAGCGACAGGAGCATCTGCAGCTGCCCGTGTCGCCCCATCCCAAAATCCGGCTGATGAGCGAGAAGATGGCGGAAGAGCCCGCCGCCTGGCAGACGCTGGCGCAGTGGGCGAGCCACTTCGCCATGAGCGAGCGCAACCTGGCGCGGCTGGTAGTGAAGGAGACCGGTCTGAGCTTCCGCCGCTGGCGTCACCAGCTGCAGCTGATTGTGGCGTTACAGCATTTAATAAGCGGCAAATCGGTGCAGCAGGTGGCCCAGTCACTGGGCTATGACTCGACCACCGCGTTTATCACCATGTTCAGGAAGGGACTGGGCCAGACGCCGGCGCGTTATATGGCCAGCCTGACTACGACTTCCCAATAAACAGCGAGACAAGGCCTGCCGCAATCAGCGGGCCGACCGGCACGCCGCGAAAGAGCGCCACGCCCAGCACGGTGCCCACCAGCAGGCCCGCCACCAGCGAGGGCTGGCTGCTCATCAGCGTTACGCCGCGTCCGCCCAGCCATGACACAAAAATCCCCACCGCGATCGCCACCAGCGATTTCCAGTTTACAAACGAGTGCAGCAGCGTGGAGGCGGGAAGCGTGCCGCTGGCGATGGGCGCCATTACCCCGATGGTTAAGATGATGATCCCGATGGTGAGGCCTTGTTTTTCTATCCACGGGAAAAAGGTATTTAACGGGGTCACGCGCACAATAATCAGCACCAGAATCGAGATGGCGACGGTGGTGTTATGGCTGATAAAGCCGAGCGCGGCGAGTGCCAGAAGAATGAGCAGAGTAGGGTCAAACATAGGGAATCCTTGCCAGAATAATGGTCCTGTTTACTGTACGCGCAAACGCGGCAGAGAACAGTGTTAAAAAGATTTTATCGTTGTCATAACCTTGTCATTTACGCGGATTAAAACGAAAGCAGATATCGCTAAAGGGTCGCCATCATGAACGATCACATGTTTGTGGAAACGCTGATTATCTCCTCATCGTTTTTCGCTATTGCCGTTATTCTTGTTGCCTCCGTGCTGTTCCTGGAACGAAAAGGCTGACAGGGCGTCAGCCGTTGCAGTTAGGCTTTATGGAAGGTGACGAGCTCAGGACGGGCGATGCGCAGGTAATCCTGGGTATCCATAATCACGGATTTCTCCAGCAGGCCGGCGTTAAACGCGATTTCGTCAAAGCGCTCGAACAGCAGCGGGTCGGCAACCAGCGCCAGGTCAGGATGGAAGCTAAAGGGCGGGATAGCGCCGAAAACGCAGGCGGTCAGGGCATCGACTTCGGCCGGGCTGGCGAGGGAGGCCTTTAGCCCGCCAAAATGGTTGGCAAGCTGGCTCAGGTCAGCCTGCAGGTCGGCGGCGAGGATCGCCAGAACATGTTTCTTTACGCCGTTTCCCTTCACCTTGCAGACCAGGGCTTTGGCGCCTTGCCGCAGGTCGGTTCCGCGAATTTCACTTACCGCTTCACATTTCCCGACCGCCTCGTGCTCCATGACGCGAAAACGCGCGCCCTGCTCGGTGAGTAAGGTAATGAGCTGCTGGTGGGTTCCTGTTCCAATAACGTCGTCAGTCATAACGATTTTCCCGGTGATAATCCAGTATGCAGGGGTCTACATTAGCACGGGATGAACGGGGTCGAAAGAAAACAGCCAGCGGGTTCGCTGGCTGTGGGATTATGCGTTGCTGGTAGCAGACTGCTTGTGGAACAGCTCCCTGAACACCGGATAAATGTCATCCTGGTCACGGATATGCTGCATGGCAAAATTATCGAACATCGATTGCAGATGCTCATACTCCCGCCACAGGGTCTGGTGCGCACGACGGGTGATTTCGATATAGCTGTAGTAACGCACGACCGGCAGAATTTTCTTCGCCAGAATCTCGTGACACAGCGGCGAGTCGTCGGCCCAGTTATCGCCATCCGACGCCTGCGCGGCATAAATGTTCCACTGTGCCGGGTCGTAGCGCTCTTTGACCACTTCATCCATCAGCTTCAGCGCGCTCGAGACGATGGTGCCCCCGGTTTCCTGCGAGTAGAAGAACTCATGTTCATCCACTTCTTTTGCCTGGGTGTGGTGGCGGATATAGACCACCTCCACGTTCTTATAGGTTCTGCTCAGGAACAGATAGAGCAGGATATAAAAACGCTTCGCCATATCCTTGGTGGCCTGATCCATCGAGCCGGACACGTCCATCAGACAGAACATCACCGCCTGGCTGGAGGGCTCAGGGCGTTTCTCGTAGTTCTTGTAGCGCAGGTCGAAGGTGTCGATAAACGGGACCCGTTCGATCTTCGCCCTCAGCTCTGCAATCTCTTTACGCAGGCGCTCCTCTTCCAGCAGTTGCGCCGGTTCCGTATTTTCCACCACCTTCAGGCTGCTCTCCAGCTCGCGCAGTTCGCGACGTTTGCCTGCCGTCATGGCCGTGCGTCGCGCCAGCGAGTTCTGCAACGAACGCACGACGCTGATGTTGGCGGGCACGCCGTTGGCGGTATAGCCCGCGCGGTGGGTTTTATATTCATTAAGCTGACGATGCTGATTCTTTTTCAGATTCGGCAGCGCCAGGTCTTCGAACAGCAGGTCGAGATATTCATCTTTTGAGATCTGGAAGACAAATTCGTCCTGACCTTCACCGTCCTGGCTGGCCTGTCCCTGACCGCTTCCTGAACCACCGCCGCCGCCCTGAGGGCGCTCAATTCTGTCGTTCTGAACGAAGTGGTCATTACCTGGGTGTACGCGATGGCGCAGGCCGCCTCGCCCCTGATGAAACATCGGTTCGCTGATGTCATCGGTGGGGATGGAGACAGACTCGCCGCTGTCGACGTCGGTCACCGAGCGTTTGTTGATGGCCTCGGAGATAGACTGTTTAATTTGCGCTTTATAACGACGCAAGAAGCGCTGGCGGTTCACCGTGCTCTTGTTTTTGCCGTTAAGACGCCGGTCAATAAACCAGGTCATATACCCCCCGTACTGCATTTGCCAACTTGCATTTTGTAGGCCCGGCAGGCGCTAAGCGCCGCCGGGCACTTGTTTTAAGACGATTTACGCACGCGCAGGTACCATTCGCAGAGCAGGCGGACCTGTTTGCGGGTGTAGCCTTTTTCCATCATACGGTCGACAAAATCGTCGTGTTTTTTCTGTTCATCGGTTGAGGTTTTGGCGTTAAACGAGATCACCGGCAGCAGCTCTTCGGTATTGGAGAACATTTTCTTCTCAATGACCGTGCGCAGCTTCTCGTAGCTGGTCCAGTTCGGATTGCGCCCGTTGTTATGCGCTCTGGCGCGCAGGACGAAGTTCACAATCTCATTACGGAAGTCTTTCGGGTTGCTGATCCCGGCAGGCTTCTCGATTTTTTCCAGCTCCGCGTTCAGGGATTCACGGTCAAACAGCTGGCCGGTATCCGGGTCGCGGTACTCCTGATCCTGGATCCAGAAGTCAGCGTAGGTGACATAACGGTCAAAAATGTTCTGCCCGTATTCTGAATAGGATTCCAGGTAGGCCGTCTGGATCTCTTTGCCAATGAACTCGGCGTATTTCGGGATCAGATAACCTTTCAGGAACTCAAGGTAGCGTTCAGCCTGCTCCTGCGGGAACTGCTCGCGCTCGATTTGCTGCTCCAGCACGTAGAACAGATGCACCGGGTTGGCCGCCACTTCCGCATGGTCGAAGTTAAAGACGCGGGAGAGGATCTTAAACGCGAAGCGCGTGGACAGACCGTTCATCCCTTCATCAACCCCGGCGTAGTCGCGATACTCCTGATACGACTTCGCTTTCGGATCGGTATCCTTCAGGCTCTCACCGTCATAGACGCGCATTTTCGAGTAGATGCTGGAGTTTTCCGGCTCTTTCAGGCGCGACAGGATGGAGAAGCGAGACAGCGTTTCCAGCGTGCCCGGCGCGCACGGCGCATGCACCAGCTCACTGTGGTTAAGCAGTTTCTCGTAAATTTTGATCTCTTCGGAGATCCGCAGGCAGTAAGGCACCTTGACGATGTACACGCGGTCAAGGAAGGCCTCGTTGTTTTTGTTGTTACGGAAGGTCACCCATTCAGATTCGTTCGAGTGGGCGAGAATGATCCCGTTAAACGGCAGGGCGGAGATACCTTCCGTCCCGTTGTAGTTTCCTTCCTGAGTGGCCGTCAGCAGCGGATGCAGCACCTTGATGGGCGCTTTAAACATCTCGACGAATTCCATAATCCCCTGGTTAGCCCGGCACAGCGCGCCAGAGTAACCGTAGGCATCCGGGTCGTTTTGCGCGAAGTTTTCCAGCTTGCGGATGTCGACCTTACCGACCAGCGCCGAAATATCCTGGTTGTTCTCATCACCGGGTTCCGTTTTAGCGATGGCGATCTGTTCCAGGATCGACGGCCAGACTTTCACCACGCGGAATTTGGTGATGTCGCCACCAAACTCATGCAGGCGTTTTGCCGCCCACGGCGACATGATGGTGCCGAGGTAGCGACGCGGGATGCCGTACTCTTTATCCAGAATCTGCGCATCTTCCTGCGGATTGAACAAGCACAGCGGGTGGTCATTCACCGGGCTGCGCTCGCCGTTGGCGCTCAGGACATAGATAGGCACGCGCTGCATCAGCGACTTCAGGCGTTCCGCCAGCGAGGATTTACCGCCGCCCACGGGGCCGAGTAAATAGAGAATCTGTTTCTTCTCTTCCAGACCCTGAGCGGCATGCTTCAGGTAGGAGACAATCTGCTCTATGGCATCTTCCATGCCATAGAACTCTTCAAACGCCGGGTATCGGGCGACCACCCGATTCGAAAAGAGACGGGAAAGCCGGGGTTCCAGGGCAGTGTCAACCATGTTTGGCTCACCAATAGCCATCAATAGCCGTTCTGCCGCATTGGCATAGGCACTGCGATCTTGCCGACAGATGGTAAGAAACTCCTGCAGTGTGAACTCTTCGTCCTTGGCAGCTTCATAGCGCTGGCGATAGTGATCGAATATATTCATGGCATGCCGTCCTTTCGTTTTTTAGCACAGGATAAGAGCCGTTCGTATGAGTAGTGGAGGCTCCCGGAAGAGAATCTCTCGCACCTCACTGCCAGAGCAGCAACCTGTGTGCCAGGTCAGACGCTAAGAACCGCAGGGTGTTCAGGAAAACTCTTCTTAAATTAAAGCGTAGATGGCATTTGCAAAACTTGCATGCCCATAAAATCTACTTTCAATGACATATCAATAACTCATCCAAAAATTTCCACTCTGGTAATAAGGCAAAAGCACATTTTTCATTCAGCGGTCATGTAAATGAAAGCCGGTTGTCATCTGATAAGTTAAAAATAATGGGTTAATCAGACTGATTAGCAGGCAAAAAATTTTGGGATGTACGGGAATGGCGGTTACACTTCACCCGCTGATTATTTGACTACAGGAAAGAATGGATTGTGACCAAACTCAAACTTCTGGCATTAGGCATCCTTGCCGCGACCGCAGTAAGCACCGCACAGGCGGAAAGTCAGTGGACGGTTGGCGCGGGTGTTGGCGTCATTAACAGCCCGTACAAACAGTATGACCGTGATGTTTATCCTGTCCCGGTTATCACCTATGAAGGCGATAACGTCTGGTTCCGTGGGCTCGGCGGCGGCTACTATCTGTGGAACGATACGGCCGATAAGCTTTCCATCATGGCGTACTACGATCCTACGCACTTCAAGCCGGGTGACAGCGACAGCCACGCGCTTCGCCAGCTCGACAAGCGTAAAAGCTCGATGATGGCCGGCCTCTCTTATGTGCATAACACCCAGTATGGCTTCCTGCGTACGGCCCTGGCAGGCGATACGCTGGATAACAGCAACGGCTTTATCTGGGATCTGGCGTGGCTGTACCGTTACACCAACGGTGGTCTGACCCTGACGCCGGGTATTGGTGTGCAGTACAACAGCGAGAACTACAATGACTACTATTATGGCGTCTCTAAAAACGAGTCCCGTCGTAGCGGTCTGAAGAGCTACAGCGCAGATGACGGCTGGGATCCGTACCTGGAGCTGACCGCGAGCTATAACTTCCTTGGCGACTGGAGCGTGTACGGTACTGGCCGTTATGAGCGTCTGAGCGATGAAGTGAAAGACAGCCCGATGGTCGATAAGTCCTGGGCAGGCATCTTCTCTGTCGGTGTGACCTACAAGTTCTGATTGCGCACTTATATTGTGCAATTGGTGCATCAAAACGGGGCGCTTGCGCCCCGTTTGCTTTAGTGTGGTGCAGCGAGATTATCGCTTAATAATGCGGATCGTCTGCCCTAAGCGAGATGGCTTTTCTTCACTCGCTTTTTGCGGGGTAGTCACGCAGGCCGTTTCCACGCAGACAAACGTTTTATAACCGTCGTCAGGCACGTCGGCCATGCTGACAGACAGTGCAGGGCCCGGGTTCCAGCCCACCACGTTGCTGTGATGGTGATGTACTACCTCAATGCCGCGGTTCAGGGCACCGTCGTGGATCATGCTGCATGCTTCCGGATGCAGATAGACGCGGTCGGTACGGTCAGGAAACGCCTGAACGCCGTCGCTGAGTTTGCCTTCTTTCGCGTTGTCGACTTTATCGATAAAGGTATCGCCAAGGCCACTCACCTTCACAGTGCTGATATCACCCACGTTGAAATAGGTGTGCAGGGCGGAGGTGGTTTCGAACTCGCCGTGGGCTTCCAGTTCGATTTCACAGGTTTTACCCAGCTTAAAGCGGGCGTACAGGGTGAAATCGTGCGGCCACAGGGCGCGGGTTTCGTCATTTGCCTGCAGCTCAAAGGTCAGCACGGCGCCGCTGTCGTCTTCGTTATGCGCTTTCAGGGTCCACTGCTGGTTACGGGCAAAACCGTGAGAAGGCAAACCCGGCTGTGCGGACGGGCCGAACCACGGCCAGCAGATCGGTACGCCACCACGGATTGCAGCCCCTTTTTTGAAGGAGGTCGCATCACTGAGCCACAATCCCTCAACTTCACCTTCCGGCTTCCAGGAGAGCAGGTGGGCGCCGTTCAGCGCCACTGAGGCCTTAACGCGTGGATGGTCAACGACGATAACGTCAGCACCGTCAATCTGGCGGCGGGAGAGCACAGGGGTAAGTTGTTCGACTACCGGAAGTGCAAAAATTTTATTAATCATTAAGCAATCCTCTGTCTTATAAATAAAAAAGGCGACCGAAGTCGCCTTTTTGGATCAAACACTCATCTCAACTTATTTGGAGATGTGAGCGATCAGGTCCAGTACTTTGTTAGAGTAGCCGGTTTCGTTGTCGTACCAGGATACCAGTTTAACGAAGTTGTCGTTCAGTGCGATACCTGCTTTAGCATCGAACACGGAAGTGCACACTTCGCCGTTGAAATCGGTAGATACAACGTCGTCTTCGGTGTAACCCAGAACGCCTTTCATTGGGCCTTCGGAAGCAGCTTTGATTGCTTTCTTAATTTCTTCATAAGAAGCAGCTTTTTCCAGACGAACGGTCAGGTCAACAACGGATACGTTAGGAGTTGGAACGCGGAACGCCATACCAGTCAGTTTGCCATTCAGTTCTGGCAGTACTTTACCTACAGCTTTAGCCGCACCGGTAGAGGATGGGATGATGTTCTGAGCCGCGCCACGGCCGCCGCGCCAGTCTTTGTGAGACGGGCCATCAACGGTTTTCTGAGTAGCGGTGGTTGCGTGAACGGTAGTCATCAGACCTTCGATGATGCCGAAGTTGTCGTTGATAACTTTAGCCAGCGGTGCCAGGCAGTTGGTGGTGCAGGATGCGTTGGAAACGATGTCCTGGCCAGCGTAAGTTTCGAAGTTTGCACCACGAACGAACATTGGGGTGTTGTCTTTGGAAGGACCCGTCAGAACAACTTTCTTCGCACCCGCAGTGATGTGTTTACGTGCAGTTTCGTCGGTCAGGAAGATACCGGTTGCTTCAGCAACAACGTCAACACCAATTTCGTTCCATTTCAGGTTAGCTGGGTCTTTCTCAGCAGTAACGCGGATGGTTTTGCCATTTACAACCAGGTGGCCGTCTTTCACTTCAACGGTGCCGTCGAAACGACCGTGAGTTGAGTCGTACTTCAGCATGTACGCCATGTATTCAGCGTCCAGGAGATCGTTGATACCAACGATTTCGATGTCAGAACGTTTCTGAGCAGCACGGAAAACAATACGGCCGATACGGCCAAAACCGTTGATACCTACTTTGATAGTCATATATTCCACCAGCTATTTGTTAGTGAATAAAAGGTTGCCTGTAAAATTACAAAAACCTTACGCAGCGTCAAGCGGAATCGTGTCAATCATTGCGACAAATCAATCCTGTGACTAACGTTTGTGCGACTGACTCGCCTCACTTTCCCTTTGAGCTTGCAACCACATGGGGGCTGCGCCCGGAATTTTAAAGTCCTCGCAGGATAAAAATGTGAATATGATCACAATTGCCTGACCGCCTTTTCGCGACACATAAGTTTAGATCAAAAGTGCACGCAAGGGTGTTAATGTTTTGTTAGAATGCGGGGTAAAAGATGTCTGTTTCTACAGCGAGATGTAAGCATATGTCGAACCAACGTAACCCCGACGATTTGAAAAAAAACCTCACAGAAATGCAGTTTTACGTGACGCAAAACCACGGGACGGAACCGCCGTTCACCGGGCGTTTACTGCACAACAAGCGAGACGGCGTCTACCACTGCCTGGTCTGTGATGCTCCGCTGTTCAATTCCCAAACGAAATTTGATTCGGGCTGCGGCTGGCCGAGCTTTTACGAGCCGGTGAGTGATGAGGCTATCCGCTATCTGACCGACTCGTCGCACGGCATGGTGCGCACGGAAATTCGCTGTGGCAACTGCGATGCGCACCTTGGCCACGTCTTCCCGGATGGCCCTCAGCCAACGGGCGAGCGTTTCTGCGTGAATTCAGCCTCAATGAGCTTCACCGATGATGAGAATGGCGACCAGATTAAGGGTTGAAAAAACGATTCAGCAAATTATTCCTTCGAAAGGGCGGGATTGTGAATATTGAAGACATGATTAGCGGGATGACGCCGGAAATTTATCAGCGTCTGGTCACCGCCGTAGAGCTGGGAAAATGGCCCGATGGCGTCGAGCTGACCCCGGAGCAGAAAGAGAACAGCCTGCAGCTGGTGATGCTGTGGCAGGCGCGCAACAACACTGACGCGCAGCACATGACGATCGACACCCGTGGTCAGATGGTGATGAAGAGCAAGCGTGAGCTGAAAGAGGACTTCGGTATCACGCCGAAGCCGATTGCGACTTTCAAATAAGGCTCTCCCTGTAGGCCGGGTAAGCGCTAGCGCCACCCGGCACACTACACCTTAGTGTGGGATCCCGAGCGACGCCGCCAGCTGCTTCGCTAACTGGTTTTCGTCATCCGCGCCGTACTCCCAGAACATCGCTCCGGCGAGCCCTTTCTGTTTGATGTAGTCCGCTTTGATCGCCACGGATCGCGGGTTCTCATACGAAATCGCAAACAGCGCGTTGCCATCGGCACCCTTCACCGAAAGCCACGGCACTTTCGCCTGGTCGTCCCAGTGCTCGGTAAAGCGTTTTTGCGGATCGTTCAGCAGCGTTTTGACGATATCGTTGTACTTCACGTAGGTATCTTTGGTCAGGTCATAGCCGAGCGACTTGAACAACCCGATCTCCTGCGGCCCGAAGTAGGGCTGAGTGGCCGGATTTTTTTGCGCATCGGGTTTCGTCCAGTCAATGCCCGGCTCCACGGCGCGTTTCGGTACGCGGCCATAGAAACCAATCCCGAGATTCATCTGCTGTGGCTTCAGCCCGGCGGCCAGATAGTTGTTCACCACAAAATCGACGCTGTATTTGTCCGCGGCGGCCACCGTCGGCCAGGCGCTGGAGTCGTACAGGTTGGCATTGAAATACTGCGTGCCGTACGCCATGTCGTAGGTCATCAGGTTGATGTAATCGAGCAGGGGCGCAATGGCTTTCACATCCACCCAGCTTTTCGGACTTTCCGCATTCGCGCCTACCGCAATGGTCACCAGCTTTTTATGCCCGAACGCGTCGCGCATCTCCTTCAGCAGGGCGGTAAAGTTATCCCTGTCGGCGGGCTGGCTAGCCACCAGGCCCCAGGCGCCGTTGACCGGATACTCCCAGTCGAGGTCGATCCCGTCCAGACCATATTTTTCAACAATCTCCTGCGCGGAGCGGATGAACACCGCGCGACTCTCTTGGGTTGCCGCTGCGCCAGAGAAGCCACGCGCGCCCCAGCCGCCGACGGAGAGCAGGACCTTAAGCTTTGGGTTTTGCTTACGCAGGGTGGGGATCAAGGCCAGGTCGGACGCCACTTTTGGCGATAGCCAGATTTGATGCAGCTTCGCCGGATCTTTCAGCGCGGCGTTGGTTTCGTCTTTTTCGTCGTTATAGACCAGACCAAACGAGTAGTTCAGGTGGGTGATCTGGCGAACGTCCAGCTTATTGATATCGCCACCCGGTCCGGCGGTGACGTCGCCACCCCCGTTAAAGTAGCCCACGGACATCAGGGAACTGGCGGAGGCAACTGACGCGCAAAGCAAGGGTAGTGCTGCCAGCAAGGGCAAACGTTTCATACAAGTTCCTCTTTGACTTAATAAAATTAACCACGCCACGGAAAAGGCGTGGCGAAAAAACAGCCTAAAGAGAATAGCATTGCCGCTTCGCTGAGGTTGCGAGGGAGTTCACTTTATGGGAGATCGGAGGGGGTTTGCCGGGTGGCGCTGACGCTTACCCGGCCTACA
>NZ_KV787859.1:0-33278 GCF_001807145.1 Enterobacter sp. HMSC16D10 | reverse complement strand
CCGGGTGGCGCTGACGCTTACCCGGCCTACAAAACCAAAGAAGTCGGCCGGGTAAGGCGCAGCCGCCACCCGGCTTAAAAGGCCTAAGCCTGCGTTTCCAGCCAGTCTTCGAGCGTATACAGCGTTGCGCCTTCCGCTGCCATATCCATAAACGCCTGGGCGCTGTCCTGCGGGTGAATGTTCACCCCGCGGCAGCCGTCGGTGATGACGCTTACGGTGTAGCCTAACTGAAGCGCGTCCAGCACGGTGAACTTCACGCAGTAGTCCGTTGCCAGCCCCAGCACAATCAGCTCGGTGATTTCATGGTGACGTAACCAGGCGTCCAGCGCCGTTTTCTGGCGATGCCCGTTATCAAAAAACGCGCTATAGCTGTCGATAGCCGGGTTTTCACCTTTATGGAACACCGCGTCGATGGCTTTCTGGTTCAGGAGCGGATGTAACTCCGCGCCTTCCGTTTGCTGTACGCAGTGATCCGGCCAGAAAGTTTGCGCCAGCCCGTCGAGTTCACCGTGGGTGAAGGGCTCGACATTGTGCTGGCTGGCAAAGCTGCCGTGATTTGCCGGGTGCCAGTCCTGGCTTGCGACAACTGCTTCACCACGGGCTTTGCACCAGTCAATCAGCGTGTTGGCCACGTCAACGGTGCTGTCACCTTCGGCGACGGCCAGCGCACCGCCCGCGCAGAAATCATTTTGCAAATCGACCAGGAGCAGGGCGCGTTGCTTCATGAGACCTCCTTATTCGTCAGGCGTCAGTTCGCCGCGCAGGTTTTGCATCATCGCGCTGCGAATGGACTGAATGTCCAGATCCTGACTCAGTAAATAGTGAAGTTTAGTCAGCGTTGCCTCAACGGTCATATCGAAACCGCTGATCACGCCCGCATGCGCCAGCGCGTTGCCGGTGGCATAGCCGCCCATATTCACTTTACCGGACATACACTGGGTCAGGTTCACCACCACAATTCCACGTTCGCTGGCTTCCTGAAGCTCTTTCAGAAACTCGCCGTTTTGCGGCGCATTGCCCACGCCATAGGAGCGCAGGATAAGCGCTTTCACCGGCTGACGCAGGAAGTTACGCACCACGTCCGCAGAGATACCCGGATAAATGGTCACCACGCCAATCGGTTGCGGAGTAATCGGATGCACAATCAGCTCGCCCGCGGTGTTTGGCGCAGGCGGCGTGCCCAGACGACGGATATGAATCCCGGCCTCCAGCAGCGGCTGCAGGTTGGGTGAGGCGAAGGCGTCAAAGCCGTCGGCGTGGGCTTTGGTGGTGCGGTTACCGCGATACAGACGGTTGTTAAAGAACAACGACACTTCGTTAATCGGGTAATTCGCCGCCACGTACAGGGAGTTCAGCAGGTTGATCTGCCCGTCAGAGCGCAGCTCCGCCAGCGGAATTTGCGATCCGGTGACGATAACCGGCTTGCTCAGGTTCTCCAGCATGAAGGAGAGCGCCGAGGCGGTAAATGCCATGGTGTCGGTACCGTGCAGGATCACGAAGCCGTCGTACTGGTCGTAATGGGTTTTAATATCATCCGCGATGTGCTGCCAGTCTTCCGGCGTCATGTCGGAGGAGTCCATCAGCGGCTCGTATTCGTGGATGGTGAAGTCAGGCATTTCCGGACGGTGGAATTCGGGCATCAGCGCAAGCTGACGCTGCAGGTGGCCGGAGACGGGGATATAGCCGTTTTCAGAGCGCTGCATACCGATGGTACCGCCAGTGTAGGCTACATAAATCGATTTCTTCTGCATGGTAGTGAGTTCTTGTTCTTCAAAAGAAAAAAATCCCCTCTTCGTAGGAAGAGGGGACGGTTTTTAACGGACGTTCGCGCAGGTCAGGCAAAACGCGTAACGACTCTGTGGATCGTTAAAGGCCGCAAGCTTATCGCTTTCTGCCTTCATCGCTTTTGCCGCCGTGGCGACCGGCGCAGGCAGATAAGCCTGCAGCGCCTCCGGCAGCATGGCGCGTACCGAGCCGGACATGCTGTCCATGACCATATCGAAGAACGACGGTTCGTCCTGGTAATACTCGATATGCCACTGCTTCAGCTTCGCCAGTTCGGCGGCTTTCTTCACCGCGTCATCGAAGTCGCCCAGGCTGTCCACCAGTCCGTTGCTCTTCGCATCCTGACCGGTCCAGACGTGGCCCTGCGCAATCTGGTCGATCTGCTCAGGCGTCTTTTTGCGCGAGTCGGCGACCAGGGTGATAAAGCGTTTATAGCCGTTCTCAATGCTGAGCTGCATCATCTCAGAGACTTCCGGCGGCAGGGATTTGGTCACCGCGACATCCGCGAGCGGAGAGGTCGCTACGCCGTCAGTATGCACGCCCAGAGAATCCAGGCTGTTCTCTACGGTGTTGATCACCCCGAAGATGCCAATCGAGCCGGTGAGCGTGCTTGGGTTCGCCACGATGTAGTTGGCTGGCGTGGAGATCCAGTACCCCCCGGAGGCGGCCATTCCGCCCATTGAGACGACGACAGGCTTACCGGCGGCGCGGGCCGCGGCCAGTTCAGCGCGGATCACTTCGGAGGCGCTGACGCTACCGCCAGGGCTGTTGACCCGCAGGACAATCGCCTTCACTTTCGGATCGAGGCGCGCATCGCGTATTTGTGACGCCGTGGTATCACCGCCCACGTTCCCCGGGGTCTCCTGACCGTCCATAATCGCACCGTTAGCAAAGACCACCGCGACGCTATCACCGTTCTCATCCGGTTTCTTCGTCGAGTAATCATACATGCTGATGGCGCTGTAATTTTTGTCCTCTTTGCTCCAGCCAAACTGTTTGCTCAGGGATTTTTCAATCTCGGCGCTGGTGCCCAGGGCATCAACCAGTTTGTTATCAAGCGCGTATTTCGCGGTATCGCCGTCAACCTTACGCAGGCCTTCGAGCACGCCCTGCGCGCCAGGGAACACCTGCTCAGGCGTAATCTGACGGTTCGCGGCAACGGTGCCGAGATAGTTCTTCCACAGCTCGCCAATCCAGCGGCTGTCCGCTTCGCGGGCGGCAGGTGACATATCGTCGCGGATAAACGGCTCCACGGCGGATTTGTACGTGCCGACGCGGAAGACGTGGGTGGTAACCTTCAGCTTGTCGAGCAGCGATTTATAGTACAGGCCGTTGGTGGCAAAGCCGTGCAGATCGACCGTACCCTGCGGGGAGAGCCAGATTTTATTGGCGAAGCTCGCCAGATAATATTGCCCCTGGCTGTAGCTGTCGCCCACGGCAATGACCGGCTTGCCGCTGTCGCGGAATTCGCGCAGCGCTTTACCGATGTACTGCATAGACGGCTGATCGCCGCCGGCAAAATCTTTCAGATCCAGCACGATGCCGGTGATGTTGCGGTCATCTTTGGCCTGACGGATGGCATCGACGATATCGAACAGGGAGTTTTCCTGCAGGCGGTCGGACGTGGCGCCAAACAGCTGACGGCTGATCACACCCAGACGGTTGCTGGCTGACGGTTTATCAACGATGACGCCGGTGATATCGAGTAACAGGGCCCCGCGAGTCGAATGCTGCGCCTGATTTGCGTTGCTGATGTGCATCCAGATGCCCGCGCAAACCAGAACCAGCAGGATGAAGAAGATATTCATCACCAGGTTGCGGACGAAGTTGAGCAGTCGCCACGTCCATTTAAAGAAACCGGCAATAATTCGCCAAAGGGTTCGCATGTATTCTCCCTAACCAGAAAATGACTGTTTCCGTCGCCACTGGACGGTAATGTTGGGTTATCGTAATGACCCAACCGCCACTTGTCAGCAGGAATCGCCTGCCAGGCTGTAACAAAATCTGCCGTCGTGTTAATTTTGTGAGTAAATTTCAAGAAAGGAGTTAACCAATGGACGCACTCGAACTGCTTGTTAACCGCCGTAGCGCTTCCCGTCTGGCCGAACCTGCCCCGGCAGGCGAGCAGCTGGAGAACATTCTGCGTGCCGGCATGCGTGCCCCCGATCATGGCACGCTGCAGCCGTGGCACTTCTTTGTGATTGAAGGCGAAGGCCGCGATCGTTTCAGTAAACTGCTGGAGCAGGGGGCGGTGGCCGCAGGGCAGGATGAGAAAGGAATCGATAAGGCGCGTAATGCCCCGTTCCGCGCCCCGATGATCATTGCTGTCGTGGCAAAATGCCAGGTGGATCATAAAGTCCCGGTCTGGGAACAGGAAATGTCTGCGGGCTGTGCGGTGATGGCGATGCAGATGGCCGCCGTCGCGCAAGGCTTTAACGGTATCTGGCGCACCGGTGCGCTGACCGAAAGCCCGGCGGTCCGGGACGGTTTTGGCTGCGGTGAGCATGACAAAATTGTCGGTTTCCTCTATCTCGGTACTCCGCAGCTTAAAGCCTCCAGCACCATCAGCGTGCCGGACACCACGCCTTTCGTCAGCCGTTTCTGATAGCGCGCGCTAAACTGTCTGGATTCTGAGCATCTGCCGCAGAATTCAGACAGTCATACTTACCTCTTTATGGAATGAGCGCTACCATAGCGCGATTGAGATGACAGGAGACGTCCATGAGCGAGCAAACCATTCGTTTAACGCAGTACAGCCACGGAGCCGGTTGCGGTTGTAAAATTTCCCCGAAAGTGCTGGAGACCATCCTGCACAGCGAACAGGCGAAGTTTGTCGACCCGAACCTGCTTGTCGGCAACGAAACGCGTGACGATGCAGCGGTTTATGACCTGGGTAACGGCACCAGCATTATCAGCACCACCGACTTCTTTATGCCGATTGTCGACAACCCGTTCGATTTCGGGCGTATTGCGGCCACTAACGCCATCAGCGATATCTTCGCCATGGGCGGCAAACCGATTATGGCGATCGCTATTCTGGGCTGGCCGATCAACACCATCCCGCCGGAAGTAGCCCGTGAAGTGATTGATGGCGGCCGTTTCGCCTGCCAGCAGGCGGGGATTGCGCTGGCCGGTGGTCACTCTATCGATGCGCCGGAGCCTATCTTCGGCCTGGCCGTTACTGGCGTGGTCCCGACCGAGCGCGTGAAGCGCAACAGTACCGCGCAGGCGGGCTGCAAGCTGTTCCTCACCAAGCCGCTGGGCATTGGCGTGCTGACCACCGCCGAGAAAAAATCCCTGCTCAAACCGGAGCACAAAGGGCTGGCAACGGAAGTCATGTGCCAGATGAACCTCGCGGGTGCCGCTTTCGCCAATATCGACGGCGTGAAGGCGATGACCGACGTGACCGGTTTTGGTCTGCTGGGGCACCTCTCCGAAGTGTGTCAGGGCGCGGGCGTGCAGGCGCAGGTCTGGTATCAGGACGTGCCGAAGCTACCGGGCGTGGAAGAGTATATTGCTCAGGGCGCGGTCCCGGGCGGTACCCAGCGTAACTTCGCCAGCTATGGTCACCTGATGGGCGAAATGCCAGAAGAATGGCGCAACCTGCTGTGCGATCCGCAAACCTCCGGCGGCCTGCTGCTGGCGGTCACGCCGGAATCCGAAGCCGAGGTTCAGGCAACGGCCGCCGAGTTCGGCATTACCCTGACGGCGATCGGCGAGCTGGTGACCGCGCGCGGTGGCCGACCGATGATTGAGATTCGTTAATTCGATGCGGTTGTTTATTGCCGAAAAGCCGAGCCTGGCCCGTGCCATTGCCGATGTGCTGCCTAAGCCGCATCGCAAAGGCGACGGCTTTATCGAATGCGGTAACGGGCAGGTGGTCACCTGGTGTATCGGTCACCTGCTTGAGCAGGCGCAGCCGGATGTCTATGACAGCCGCTACGCCCGCTGGAATTTGAACGATCTGCCCATCGTGCCGGAAAAATGGCGCCTGCAGCCCCGACCTTCGGTGACCAAACAGCTCAACGTGATCAAGCGCTTCCTGCATGAAGCCGATGAAATCGTGCATGCGGGTGACCCGGACAGGGAAGGACAGCTGCTGGTGGATGAGGTGCTGGACTATCTTGAACTGGCGCCGGAAAAGCGTCAGCAGGTGCAGCGCTGCCTGATCAACGACCTCAACCCGCAGGCGGTGGAGCGTGCGATCTCGCGCCTGCGCGCCAACAGCGAGTTTATTCCGCTGTGCGTCTCGGCGCTCGCCCGCGCGCGCGCCGACTGGCTGTACGGCATCAACATGACCCGCGCCTACACCATCCTCGGGCGCAACGCGGGCTATCAGGGCGTGCTCTCCGTGGGGCGCGTGCAGACGCCGGTGCTGGGGCTGGTCGTGCGTCGTGATGAAGAGATTGAGAACTTCGTCGCCAAAGATTTCTTTGAAGTGAAAGCGCATATCGTCACGCCTAAAGACGAACGCTTTACCGCCGTCTGGCAGCCGAGCGATGCCTGCGAGTCATATCAGGATGAAGAGGGGCGTTTGCTGCACCGTCCGCTGGCGGATCATGTGGTTAACCGCATTACCGGACAGCCCGCTATCGTCACCAGCTATAACGATAAACGGGAATCAGAACCCGCGCCGCTGCCGTTCTCGCTGTCGGCCCTGCAGATTGAGGCCGCGAAGCGCTTTGGCCTGAGCGCGCAGAACGTGCTGGATATCTGCCAGAAGCTCTACGAAACCCATAAGCTGATCACCTATCCGCGTTCGGATAGCCGCTATCTGCCGGAAGAGCATTTTGCCGGTCGTCATTCGGTGATGAACGCCATTAGCGTGCATGCGCCGGATCTGCTGCCGCAGCCGGTGGTGAACCCGGACACCCATAACCGCTGCTGGGACGACAAAAAGGTGGACGCCCACCACGCGATTATCCCGACGGCGCGCGCCAGCAGCGTCAACCTGACGGATAACGAAGCGAAGGTCTACAACCTGATCGCCCGCCAGTACCTGATGCAGTTCTGCCCGGACGCGGTGTTCCGTAAATGCGTGATCGAACTGGAAATCGCGAAAGGGAAATTCATTGCGAAAGCCCGTTTCCTCGCAGAAGCAGGCTGGCGGACGCTGCTGGGGAACAAAGAGCGTGACGAGGAGAATGACGGCACGCCGCTGCCCGTGGTCGCCAAAGACGACGAGCTGCTGTGCGAGAAAGGGGAAGTGGTGGAACGCCAGACGCAGCCGCCGCGCCATTTTACCGATGCGACGCTGCTTTCCGCGATGACCGGCATCGCCCGGTTCGTGCAGGATAAAGATCTGAAGAAGATCCTGCGCGCCACCGACGGTCTGGGCACGGAGGCGACCCGCGCGGGGATTATCGAGCTGCTCTTTAAGCGCGGTTTTCTTGAGAAAAAGGGGCGCTATATCCATTCGACCGAGCCGGGCCGCGCGCTGATTCATTCCCTGCCGGAGCTGGCCGCCAGGCCGGACATGACCGCGCACTGGGAATCGGTGCTGACGCAGATCAGCGAGAAGCAGTGCCGCTATCAGGACTTTATGCAGCCGCTGGTGGGGACGCTTTACCAGCTGATCGATCAGGCGCGCAGCACGCCCGTGAAAACGTTCAGAGGGATGGTTGCACCCGGTGGTGGCGCGAAGAAACCGTTTAAAAAGAAAAAGAGCGCGGCCGCTTCTTAACCCGTAGGCCGGGTCAGGCGAAGCCGCCACCCGGCGAAAGACAGCTCTGCGGCCTGAAAAAAGCCCGGTGGCGGCTACGCCTTACCGGGCCTACAGGGCGAGAACGCAGCGAAAACTTAAATCACACCCTGCCCAATCATCGCATCCGCCACCTTCACGAACCCGGCGATATTCGCCCCACGCACGTAGTTGGTTTGCGATGCTTCACCGCCGTACTCCACGCAGGCGTGGTGAATATCCAGCATGATATGGTGCAGGCGCGCATCCACTTTCTCCGCCTTCCAGCCGAGACGCGCGGCGTTTTGCGCCATCTCGAGGCCGGAGGTTGCCACGCCGCCCGCGTTGGCGGCCTTGCCCGGTGCAAACAGCACGCCTGCCTCCAGGAACAGATCCGTCGCGTCGATGGTGGTCGGCATGTTTGCCCCTTCGGCGACCGCTTTTACGCCGTTGCTAATCAACGTGCGCGCGGCTTCAGCATCCAGCTCGTTCTGCGTGGCGCACGGCAGGGCGATATCCACCGGCACGCCCCACGGCTGTTTACCTTCGAGGTAGGTCAGGCCAAACTCCCGGGCGTAATCCGCTACGCGTCCATCGCGGCTGGCTTTGATTTCACACAGGCGCGCCAGCTTCTCTGCCGTGAAGCCCGCTTCATCCACCACCGTTCCGCTGGAGTCAGAGGCGGTCACCACGCGAGCGCCAAACTGCATCGCTTTTTCAATCGCGTACTGCGCCACGTTACCGGAGCCGGAAACGGCTACGCGCATGCCTTCGAAGCCTAAGCCGTGACGCTTGAGCATGGCCTCTGTGAAGTAAACCAGGCCGTACCCGGTCGCTTCCGGGCGGATCAGGCTCCCGCCAAACGACAGCCCTTTGCCGGTAAAGACGCAGGCGCTGTTGTTGGAAAGCTTTTTCATCATCCCGGCCATAAAGCCCACTTCACGTCCGCCCACGCCGATATCACCGGCAGGCACGTCGGTGTCCGGGCCGAGGTGACGGTAGAGTTCGGTCATCAGCGCCTGGCAGAAACGCATCACTTCACCTTCGCTTTTGCCTTTCGGGTCGAAATCGCTGCCGCCTTTTCCGCCGCCCATGGGCAGCGTGGTCAGTGCGTTTTTAAAGGTCTGCTCGAAGCCGAGGAATTTCAGAATCGACAAATTCACGGACGGATGGAAACGCATGCCGCCCTTAAACGGGCCGATGGCGGAGTTAAACTGGACGCGCCACGCACGGTTAACCTGCACCTGATTGCGATCGTCCACCCACGTCACGCGGAACTGGATCACGCGCTCTGGCTCGACCAGGCGTTCGAGCAACGACATCTGGCGATAGCGCGGGTTTTGTTCAAGGAAGGGCCACAGGGTGGTCATCACTTCACGTACGGCCTGGGCGAACTCGCTTTGGTGCGGGTCGCGCTGCTGAACATGGGCAAGGAAACTTTCCAGAGAGCGTGTCTGATCCATAGATATAAGAACCTCTTATAATAATGTTTGTATATGACTTATGCGTTTTGTGTTGTTTTTTTGACTATACCACCCGTACCGCTTTGTGAAGCAAGCAGAAATGTGGGCCGAAAGGGAAATTAATGACCCGGGCCGCGTCATAACAAAAAGCGATGGCGCGCTAAATTAAAGATTCTGCCCGATTTACCGTTATAGTCATTATCAGGACACAACAGGAAGAGAAGTCTATGAACCGTTACGTGATGGCCGCGTTATCATTGATGTTGACCGCAGGCGCGCAGGCTGACCGCATTCGCCCGGATGTAGAAGTGAATGTGCCGCCGGAAGTGTTTAGCTCCAGCGGCCAGCGCGCGCAGCCGTGTAACCAGTGCTGCATCTACCAGGATCAAAACTATTCTGAAGGGGCCGTCGTGAAGGCGGAGGGCGTGCTGTTGCAGTGCCAGCGCGACGAGCGCGCCATCAGCACGAACCCGCTGGTCTGGCGTCGCGTAAAACAATAAACGCCTCCAGCAGGGGAATATCCGCGGGGGCTAAGGCGTAGCCAAACGCCTCTTCCGGCGTGCACCATGCCAGCGCGCTGTGGTAGTGCGCCGTGAGCGCACCGCTAAACGCAGGAACGTGCCAGGCGTGCAGGTTGATTAAGCGCTGCGAGACCTCGCGCTGGTGGCTTGCCACGTATTGCGCAGGCCGCGCTTCAATACCCAACTCTTCACGCAGCTCGCGGATAAGCGCCTCGGGCTGGGTTTCTCCCGCCTCGACTTTGCCGCCTGCAAATTCCCACATGCCCGGCTGGTCGGCGTGGGCAGGGCGCTGCGCCAGTAAAATTTTGTCGTCTTTTTCGATGATGGCGGCAACGACATCGAGTGTTTTCAGCATGGTCGTCAATAATTGATAGCGAAAAAAGACATATTATCGTGCCCTTTCTCAGAGTCCAGTAATCAGGAGAATCAGGTGAAAGAGACTACCGCCTGGGTTGCCCCTATCGAATCCCTTCCCGCCAGCCTTACACCCATTGCCGTGATGCAGAAAAAGCATTTTGGCGCCGTGCTGAATCCCACGCGCTGGTGGGGGCGCATGCCGCGTCTGTTCTGGCTGGTCGCGCTGTTCGTCGGTTTTCTGGAGCGTCGTCGCGCTCGCCTGTCACCCGTGCTGCGTTCGCTGCTCATGACGCGGGTGTCCCAGCTCTGCCACTGCGCTTTCTGTATTGATGCCAACAGCCTGCGGCTGGCCGAGCGCTGCGGGGCGCTGGATAAGGTGCAGGCCGTGAGCGACTGGCAGGGTTCTGCCTTGTTCACGGAGCAGGAGCGCGCGGCGCTGGCCTACGCCGAGGCGGTGACCGCCACGCCGCCCCGGGCGGATGAGGCCATCAGAACGGCGCTGAAGCGCCACTTTACGGATGACGCCATCACCGAGATGACGGCGCTCATTGCCTTTCAGAATCTCTCTGCCCGCTTTAACGCCGCGCTGGATATTCCGGCGCAGGGGTTGTGCGCCACCTTTAACGAGACGCCCCATGCTTGATCGCCATTTTCACCCGCGGATAAAACCGGCTCTGAATCGTCTGGTCTCCGTGCTGGACAGGCCGGGCATCACGCCAGACGGATTGACCCTGACCGGGTTTGCCATCGGCGTGCTGGCGCTGCCGTTTCTGGCCCTCGGCTGGTATCCGGCGGCGCTGGTCGCCATCGTGCTTAACCGCCTGCTGGACGGTCTGGACGGGGCGCTGGCGCGCCGCAGAGGCCTGACCGATGCGGGGGGATTTCTCGATATCGCGCTCGACTTTCTGTTCTACGCCCTGGTGCCGTTTGGCTTTGCGCTGGCAGCACCGACGGAAAATGCGCTGGCAGCCGCCTGGCTGCTGTTCGCGTTTATCGGGACCGGCAGCAGTTTTCTGGCGTTTGCGGCCCTGGCCGCGAAGCACGACATCGATAACCCCGGCTATGCGCACAAGTCGTTTTATTACATCGGCGGGTTAACGGAAGGGACGGAGACCATCGCGCTGTTTGTGCTGTGCTGCCTTTTTCCTGCGCACTTTACGCTCTTCGCGTGGGTATTCGGCGCGCTGTGCTGGCTGACCACCACAACGCGCATCTGGAGCGGCTACGTGACGCTGAAGTCACTTAACCCTTAGCGCGCGCTTTCAGGCCCGCGCTCACCGGTCGTCACCGGGTTCTGCGGATGACTGCTCCATTCGTACCAGCCGCCGTCATAGACGGCGATATTCTTCCAGCCCATCGCCCGGGCGTACATAAAGGTTTCAGACGCCCGCCAGCCGGTGCCGCAGTAAAACGCGACGTGCTGTTCCGGCAGAATATTCCAGCGCTTCCACTGGGCGGCGATGTCGTCAGCGCTGCGCATGGTGCCATCCGGGTTATGGAAATCCTCCATGTGGGTGGCATCGCTGCCCGCGTGACCCCAGCGGGCACCGGCAATTTCACCTTTTGGCTTGATGTAGCTGTAGCCGCTGGTTTCGCCGATGAACTCCGGCCACGAGCGTATGCTGACCAGAGAGGCATCCTGACGGTGCAGCATGCCGCGCGCCTGTTCCATATCCACCATCAGCTGCGGCTGACCGGGGATCGGCGCGCCGAAATCGGGGGCGGGCGTCACTTTACCGGGCGTACCGCGCTCAACCGGCAGGTCTGCATCTGACCACGCCTTCCAGCCGCCGTCGAGAATACGCACATCCTTCACGCCCGCATACAGCATAATCTGCGCCACGCGCGCGGCGGCGTAGACGTCGCGGCCATACAAAATGACGGTGGTATCGTGACGGATCCCGTGCTTCGCCAGCATCGCTTTCAGCTTGTCGTCGGAGACTTTATTCCACAGCGGTTCGCTTTCCACCTCGTTGGTGTCGATATAGCCCGCGCCGGGAATGTGGTTCAGCAGGTAAAACTTCGGTGCGCCCCAGGCGGCTTCGATCACTTTCCAGTCGCCGGCCGGTGCGGCAGCCACGGGTTTACCCTGCTGGAGCCGGTGGATCCACTGCGGGTAAACCAGCTGTTCAAAGTGAGGCAGGCGCTGAAGGCGCTCGGGCGTCTGCAGAGCATCGCTGAGCAGCGAAACGTGGCGGTACCCGGCTTTCTCCAGGCGGGCTTTCACCGCCTGGTTATCGTTCTCGTCGCCGTACAGGGCGATGGTCGTCGCAGGGGTAAGCTGATGCTGTTTTGCCCACAGCGCAATCTGCTCGTCGCTCATGGCGCTGAGCCAGGCGGCAGCAAGGTTGAGCGCGGCGGGTTCATGCCCGGAGGGGCCGCTGAGCGTCTGCGGCCAGCCGTTATAGAAGGCGCTGGCGCGTGTGTCGACAGGCGTGCCGTGCTGTGCCTGAAGCTGAGACAGCGTGATGGCGTTGGGCATATCAGCCGCCAGCGAGGAAAAAGAAGCGAGGCCGCAGAGCAGGGCCAGCGCGGTCAGTTGAGAAACACGTTTCATCGAATAACCTGACGTCAGTAAAAGAGGGGGGCATTGTCGTCTCTCCCGAATCGGAAAACATTGCGTTAGCACATTATTGCCAGCGAGAAATCTCAATCAGCTCGCCGCCGGGTGGAATATCGTCCTCATCGTGCGTGACCAGCACCGCCGGAATATTGCGCGCGCGGACGGCGTCAAATACCCATGCCCGAAACGTGGCCCGTAACGCTTTATCGAGGCGGCTGAACGGTTCATCCAGCAGCAGCGCCTGCGGCTCCGCGAGCAGGGCCCGCAGCAGGCTGACCCGGGCACGCTCCCCGCCGGAGAGGGTGGCCGGATCGCTGGCGTAATGGCCGCTCAGCCCGGCGGAATCCAGCGCCTGCGCGACCGCCTCCCGACGCGCGCGCCCGGCGATGCGCTCGGGCAGCGCCAGCAGCAAATTTTGCCCGACGCTGAACTGGTCGAACAGCAGCGCATCCTGAAAGAGAATACCCAGCCCGCGGGACTCCACGGGAAGCGCGTCGCAGCGACGCGCGTCGAGCCACAGTTCGCCACGCGCCTGGAAATCGTCTGACAGCGCGCCGACCATCCAGGCAAAAAGGGTCGACTTTCCGCTGCCGGACGGCCCCATCAGGGTGACGATCTCCCCGCGGGGCACGCAAAAACTGACCTCGCGGAAAAGCGGTTCGATGGTGAGATTTTTTACCTTCAGCATTATTGTAACCCTTGTCGGTAGCGGCCCACGAGCCGGGATAGCAGGGCGGCAAGACCAAATACCGTGCCCGTGACCAGCAGTAATCCCAGCGCCCGGTTAGCGAGAATCGGGATGCTGCCCCCGCTGCTGAGCGCCACGGTTTCGGTGGTCAGCGTGGCGAAACGCCCCGCGCCCAGCCACAGCGTCGGCATATATTGCGCCATGCTGACGGAAAAGCCGGTGGCAAAGGCCAGTAGCGCAGGGCGCACCAGCAGCGGGCATTTCAGCAGTAAAAAGATTTTTGTCCGTCGCCAGCCGAGGGTTCTGGCGGTGAGAATAAGCCGGGGATCGATCCGGCGCCAGGCGGGTTGCAGTACCAGCAGCATCCACGGCAATACCCACAGAAGGTGGCTCCAGAGCACGGCGGCGTAGTGCCCGTCGATGTCCAGGTGCAACGCAATGGCATACTGGCCGGTGACGAGCGGGAGGGCCGGAAGGGCGAGCGGTAACCATACCCACAGCGTGCCGCGCTGCGGGCCCCACTCCAGCCAGAGTAACCCGACGACCAGGGCAATCAGGGCTGAAAGCAGACCGAAGGAAAGGCTGGTTCCCACCGGGCCAACGTCATCCCGTTGCGCCAGCATCAGCAGTACCGCGGCGCACAGGACGCCGCAGGCGGGCAGAAACCCGCTCAGTGCCCGCTCAGGCAGGACGCGCTGCGACCGGGGACGCGTTCCGGTGAGGTCCGCAAGTGTGCGAACCCATGCCTTCCAGAGTCCGTATCCCAGAGCGGCAAGCGCGGCCAGCAGCAGAAGGAGAAGCAGGCACAGCAGCGTCCCTTTTGCCTGCTGCTGCGCGTCGCCCTGGCTTAACCACTGCCAGGCCAGCACGGCCAGGGTAGGCGGGTTGCCGGGCCCGAGAACGATCGCCACGTCCACGACCGACAGCGACCATGCCAGCACCGCCAGCATGACTGCCCCGAGGACGGGCGCGATAGCTGGCAGAATCAGCCAGCTCAGCGTCTGAAATCGCCCGTAGCCGAGCGTCTGCAGGACGATCTTCTGCTGCGCGAGCCGTTTTTCCGGCAGTACGGCATAAATCGCCCACAGGACAAACGCGCTCTCTTTGACCGCGAGCGTCAGCCCCAGCCCGGCACCGTAGCGGTCAAACGGCGGCGAACAGACGGTGCAGACCTGATAAAACAGTCCGCCCTCGGCAAACAGCAGTAGCGCGCCGGTGGCGAACGCCACATGGGGTATCGCCAGCAGCCACGGCAGACGGGTTGTGAGACGTCGCCAGCGTTTTCCGGGCCAGAGAAGGCTGACGAGGAGAAGGGCAATGAACAACGCCCCCAGCGTGGCGATGAGCGTTGAGACCAGCGTGGCGACGGCCGCCTGCGGGAGCTGCGGATCGTTCAGCAGCCGCTGCCAGTTTGTCAGCGAAAACGCCGGGGCAAGCAGCATGGTGCCGGCGGGCAGGATCGGCAGATAAATCACCGCCATCGCCAGCCAGACGAGCCCGCTCAGCGGGTGCCGTAACGACGCAGCCATTCCTGCTCCAGCGCGTTCACCCAGGCGGACTGCGGCTCGGCAAGCACCTTCGGCAGCCCCTGAGGCGTGTGGGCCAGCAGCTGTCTGGCTTCTTCTTCGGGCAGCGTTTTCGCATCCAGCACGCTCGGATCGCCCCAGATGGCCGGGTCAGCTTTGCGGATCTGCGCCTGCGGCGACAGCAGGAAATTGGCGACTATTTTCGCTCCCGCGCTCGCGCTGGCGTTGGCCGGAATCGCCACAAAATGGACGTTGCCGAGCATCCCGCCCTGAAAACCAAAGCTATAGCTGTCGGCGGGCAGTTCGCCGCTCGCCACTTTCTGCTGCGCATGGGCCGGGTTAAAGGTCAGCGACAGATTCAGGCTGCCGCTGGCAAGCAGGGCATCCATCCGTGCAGGAGAAGGGGGAAAATCTTTCCCTTCGCGCCACAGCAGCGGGTGGAGCGTGTCCAGATAATCCCAGAGCGGGGCCGTGACCTCGGCAAAGGTGCTATCGGGGGCCTTTTGCAGCGCCTCAGGGTGAGCGGTTAGCGTCATCAGCAGCTGCTCAAGAAATGCCGTGCCGGTAAAATCGGGCGGGCGAGGATAGCTGATCTTGCCCGGATGCTGCTGCGCGTACGCCAGCAGCGCCTGAGGATCGGTCGGCGGCGTCGGCATGCTGGCTTTGCGGGCGATAAAGGTCAGCTGCGCGCCGCCCCACGGCGATTCCGCGCCGTCTGTGGGGATAGCAAAATCCTCCGTAACGGGCTTGCGGGTATCAACATAGCGCCAGTTGGGCAACGTCTGCGCCCATCCGGTCTCCAGCAGGTTTGCCTCTTTCAGCGTGCGGAAGTTCTCGCCGTTAACCCACAGCAGGTCGACGGAGCCGTTGGTCTTACGCCCCGCGGCGGCTTCGGTCTGAATACGTTTTACCGCGTCGGCAGCATCCGCCAGCGGGACAATTTTAAGGGTAATGGCATAGTGCGTTTGCATCTCGCCGCTGACCCACTCCAGATAGCGGTTGACCGCCGGATCGCCGCCCCAGGCGTTAAACCAGACGGTCTGGCCTTTGGCCTGTTGCTGAATAGCCTGCCAGCCGTCGGCGGCATACAGAGGGGCTGCCAGCAGCAGCCCGGTCAGAAACGCGCAAAAACGCACACGGCGCATAATGCCTCACTTTTTAGCAGACGGGAGAAAACGGGAAAACAGCCGGCGGGTGACCAACGGCAATACCCCCAGTAGTGTAAAGGCGAATAGCATGCCCGGCGACAAAATATCGCGCAGCGAGGTCACTTTTCCCAGCTCGCGCCCGGCGTTCAGAAAGATAATCGTGGCGGGCAGCATGGCGAGCTGGCTGACCCACCAGTAGCGAAATACTCCCATGCGGGTCAGCCCCATCAGCAAATTCACCAGGAAAAACGGGAACAGCGGCATCAGGCGCAGGGCAAAAAGAAAGTTCGCGCCGTCGCGCGCCATGCCGGTATTCACCGTACTCATCTGCCGGGCAAACCGCCGTTGCACCCAGTCGCGCAAAAGATAGCGGCTGGCGAGCATCGCCAGCGTGGCCCCAAGCGTGGAGGCAAACGAGACCAGCACGGTGCCTTCCCACAGGCTAAACAACGTCCCGCCCAGCAGGGTCAGGATCGCCGCGCCGGGGATCGAGAGGGCGGAGACCGCCACATAGACCGCAAAGAAGATCAGCGCGCTGCGCAGCGGCGCGTGATCGACATAGGAGAGTAATGCCTGCTGGTGCGTTTTAATTCCTTCCAGGGAGAGGGTTCCCGGCGGAAGCATGATAAACGCCAGAATAAAGGCGCCCAGAAGGGCGCACAGGAAGAGTGTTTTTGAAAGGTTCACGCGTCATTACAGCTTGAATTTAGCCCACACCGGCGCGTGGTCAGACGGTTTTTCCATGCTGCGGATGTCGTAGTCGATCCCGGTTTCGATGCAGCGCTCGGCCAGCGGGGAACTGGCCAGCAGCAGATCGATACGCAGGCCGCGGTTGTCGTCAAAGCCTTTAGAGCGATAGTCAAACCAGGAGAAGCGATCCTGCGTTTCCGGGTTGGCATTGCGGAAGGTATCCACCAGGCCCCAGCCCAGCAGGCGCTCCATCCACTCACGCTCTTCCGGCAGGAAGGAGCATTTGCCGGTGCGCAGCCAGCGTTTGCGGTTCTCTTCGCCAATACCGATATCGAGATCCGTCGGGCTGATATTCATGTCGCCCATGATCAGCACCGGATTCTCTTTTTTGAGTTCGGTGGTCAGGTAGTCCTGCAGATCCTGATAAAACTTCGCTTTCGCCGGGAATTTGGTCTCATGGTCACGGCTCTCACCCTGCGGGAAATAGCCGTTGATGACCGTGATATTGCCGATCTCAGAAGGGACTTCCGCCATGATAATACGACGCTGTGCTTCTTCACCGTCGCCCGGGAAGCCGCGACGCACGGAAACCGGCGGCGCTTTGGTCAGCAGCGCGACGCCGTAGTGACCTTTCTGGCCGTGATAAAAGACGTTGTAGCCGAGTTTCGCCACCTCTTCGAGGGGGAACATGTCGTCGTGAACCTTTGTCTCCTGCAGGCCGATCACATCTGGCTGATGTTGCTCAACGATAGCTTCAAGCTGATGAGGGCGGGCACGCAGGCCGTTGATATTAAAAGAGACAAATTTCATAGTCGCTGCCAGTGCAAGGTGAATAGTGCAAGGATGGTAGCAGAATTTGCTTCAACTGTTACCGGGTTCGACCAATAACTGCAACAGATAATGCCGGTGGTGCAATATTTGCACCATTCTGACGCGCTTCGCCCCCAAAGAGGGCGTAAATGGCCGTTAAATTTCGCGAGCGATCACAATTCCAGAATTATATTTGGCCTGTGCATACTCTTTCTGATTTTCATGCGGCAAAGCGCCGCTTGTCGTAAAAATATTCACTTTTTATGCACTAACAGTGAATAACTCCATGTTGTAACTTATTGATATTCTGTTCTCTCAACCCGTTTATGCATTTTTATCGCTGGCTGGCACGAAGGCTGCAATCTACATTCACAGTGCAAACACTCAATTATTTAACATTCAAATAACCTTTTATTTACCGGATGAGGTCGCTATGTCTCTGTCAATTACGCGTGAAAATTTCGATGAATGGATGATGCCGGTTTACGCTCCGGCGGCTTTTATTCCGGTTCGTGGGGAAGGCTCGCGCCTGTGGGATCAGCAGGGTAAAGAGTATATCGACTTTGCCGGTGGGATTGCGGTGAACGCGCTGGGGCATGCGCACCCGGCGCTGCGTCAGGCGCTCAATGACCAGGCGGCGAAGTTCTGGCATACCGGCAACGGCTTTACCAACGAGCCTGCGCTGCGCCTGGCCAAAAAACTGATCGACGCGACGTTTGCCGAAAAAGTCTTTTTCTGTAACTCGGGGGCGGAAGCCAACGAAGCGGCGCTGAAGCTGGCGCGCAAATATGCGCACGATAAATTTGGTACCCACAAGAGCGGTATCGTGGCGTTTAAAAATGCCTTCCACGGACGCACGCTCTTTACCGTCAGCGCGGGTGGCCAGCCTTCCTACTCGCAGGATTTCGCACCGCTGCCGCCGGATATCCGTCACGGTATTTATAACGATCTGCAGTCTGCCAGCGAGCTGATTAACGACACCCCCTGTGCGGTGATCGTCGAGCCGATGCAGGGTGAGGGCGGCGTGCTTCCGGCGCAAAAGGAATTCCTGCAGGGGCTGCGCGAGCTGTGCGATCGTCATAACGCGGTGCTGATTTTCGACGAAGTGCAGACCGGCGTGGGCCGCACCGGCGAGCTGTATGCCTATATGCACTACGGCGTCACGCCGGACGTGCTGTCGACCGCCAAAGCGCTGGGCGGCGGCTTCCCGATTGGCGCGACGCTGACCACCGAGAAATTCGCCAGCGTGATGACCGTCGGTACCCACGGCACCACCTACGGCGGCAACCCGCTGGCCACTGCCGTTGCCGGACAGGTGCTCGACATCATTAATACCCCTGAGGTGCTGAAGGGCGTTAAGCAGCGCCACGACTGGTTTGTTGAGCGCCTGAATGCCATCAACGGCAAGGTTGGCCTGTTTAAAGAAATTCGTGGCCTGGGGCTGTTAATCGGCTGCGAGCTCACCGCTGAGTTTGCCGGAAAAGCTAAACTTATTTCACAGGAAGCGGCAAAAGTGGGCGTGATGGTGCTGATTGCCGGTGCCAACGTCGTGCGTTTTGCTCCCGCGCTGATTGTCAGCGAGGAAGAGGTGCAAACCGGTCTGGACCGCTTTGCGCTGGCGTGTGAAAAGGTGAAATCCGGGGTGTCATCATGATGGTCATCCGTCCCGTTGAGCGCGGCGATCTCGCCGGGCTCATGCAGCTTGCCGGTAAGACGGGAGGCGGGCTGACCTCGCTTCCTGCCGATGAAAAAACGCTGTCGGCGCGCATTGAGCGCGCCCTTCAAACCTGGCAGGGGACGTTGCCAAAAAGCGAACAGGGGTATGTGTTCGTGCTGGAAGACACCGACACGGGGACCGTGGCCGGGATCTGCGCCATTGAAGTGGCCGTCGGGCTTAACGACCCGTGGTACAACTACCGCGTCGGCACCATGGTTCATGCTTCGAAAGAGCTGAACGTCTATAACGCGCTGCCGACGCTGTTCCTCTGCAATGACCACACGGGCGCCAGCGAGCTTTGCACGCTGTTCCTCGACCCGGCGTGGCGTAAGGAGGGCAACGGCTATCTGCTTTCCAAATCGCGCTTTATGTTTATGGCCGCCTTCCGCGATCGCTTTAACGAAAAGGTGGTTGCGGAGATGCGCGGCGTGATCGACGACACCGGCTATTCACCGTTCTGGGAGAGCCTGGGCGAGCGCTTCTTCTCGATGGAGTTCAGCCGGGCGGACTATCTCTGCGGCACGGGTCAGAAAGCCTTTATTGCCGAACTGATGCCGAAGCATCCTATCTATACCCATTTCCTCAGCCCGGAAGCGCAGGCGGTGATCGGCGAAGTGCATCCGCAAACCGCGCCTGCCCGCGCGGTGCTGGAGAAAGAGGGCTTCCGCTACCGTAACTATGTCGACATCTTTGACGGCGGGCCTACGCTTGAGTGCGATATCGACCGCGTACGCGCGATCCGTAAGAGCCGGCTGGTTGAGGTCTCTGAAGGCCAGCCCGCGCCGGGCGACTGGCCGGCATGCCTGGTGGCGAACGAAAATTACGCCAACTTCCGTGCGATGCTGGTGCGGACCAACCCGAAATGTGAACGTCTGGTGCTGACGGCTGCAGAACTGGATGCCCTGAAATGTAACGCCGGCGATAAGGTTCGCCTGGTGCGTCTCTGCCCTGAGGAGAAAACAGCATGACATTATGGATTAACGGTGACTGGGTCACGGGCGAAGGCGAACAGCGCGTAAAGACCAATCCGGTAGGAAAAGAGGTGCTCTGGAAGGGGAACGACGCCAGCGCCGCACAGGTGGAACAAGCCTGCCATGCCGCTCGCCGCGCGTTCCCGGCGTGGGCAAAACAGCCTTTCGCCGTGCGCCAGGCGCTTGTTGAAAAGTTTGCCGGGCTGCTGGAGGCAAATAAGGCCGAACTGACGCGCATCATCGCGTCTGAAACCAGTAAACCGCGCTGGGAAGCGGCAACCGAAGTGACGGCGATGATCAACAAAGTCGCCATCTCGGTGAAGGCGTACCACACCCGCACCGGCGAACAGCACACCGAGATGCCGGACGGCGCGGCCACGCTGCGCCACCGTCCGCACGGCGTGCTGGCGGTGTTTGGTCCGTACAACTTCCCGGGGCATCTGCCGAATGGCCACATTGTGCCCGCGCTGCTGGCGGGCAATACCGTGATTTTCAAGCCGAGCGAGCTCACCCCATTAACCGGCGAGGCGGTGGTTAAGCTGTGGGAACAGGCTGGCCTGCCGCCGGGCGTGCTGAACCTGGTGCAGGGCGGACGCGAAACCGGCCAGGCGCTGAGCGCGCTGAGCGATATCGACGGCCTGCTGTTTACCGGCAGCGCCGGGACGGGCTATCAGCTGCATCGCCAGCTGGCGGGGCAGCCGGAAAAAATCCTTGCTCTCGAGATGGGCGGCAACAACCCGCTGATTGTGGAAGACCCTGACGATATCGACGCCGCGGTGCACCTGACGATTCAGTCCGCTTTTATTACCGCCGGACAGCGCTGCACCTGCGCCCGCCGCCTGCTGGTGAAACGGGGCGCGCAGGGGGATGCGTTCCTCAAACGTCTGGTTGAGGTGAGCGCGCGTCTGGTGCCAGCCGCGTGGGATGCCGATCCGCAGCCGTTTATCGGCGGGCTGATTTCCGAGCAGGCCGCGCTGAACGTGCTGAAGGCCTGGCAGGACCACGTCGCTCGCGGCGCGAAAACCCTGCTCGAACCGAAACAGGTTCAGCCGGGTGCCTCGCTGCTGACGCCGGGCATCGTTGAGATGAGCGGCGCGAGCAACGTGCCGGATGAAGAGGTCTTTGGCCCGCTGCTGTGCGTCTGGCGCTATGACGATTTTGACGATGCCATCGCAATGGCCAATAACACCCGCTACGGTCTGTCGAGCGGGCTGATTTCGCCGCATCGCGAGAAGTTTGACCAACTGCTGCTGGAAGCGCGCGCCGGGATTGTGAACTGGAATAAACCGCTGACCGGGGCCGCGAGCACCGCGCCGTTCGGCGGCGTGGGCGCGTCGGGGAACCATCGCGCCAGCGCGTGGTATGCCGCCGATTACTGTGCCTGGCCGATGGCGAGCCTGGAAACCCCGGCGCTGACGCTGCCGGAGACGCTTAATCCGGGGCTGGACTTTACCGGAGGGGACCGTCATGAAAGCGCGTGAAGTCAACTTTGACGGGCTGGTGGGGCTGACGCACCACTACGCCGGTCTCTCTTTTGGTAATGAAGCCTCCACGAAGCACCGTTTTCAGGTTTCCAACCCGAAGCTGGCGGCGAAGCAGGGGCTGCTTAAGATGAAAGCGCTGGCGGATGCCGGTTTCCCGCAGGCGGTGATCCCGCCGCAGGAGCGTCCGAACGTGGCGGTACTGCGTCAGCTCGGCTTTAGCGGTACCGATGAGCAGGTGGTCGAAAAAGCGGGGACGCAGACGCCGCACCTGCTCTCGGCGGCAAGCTCCGCCTCTTCGATGTGGGTCGCCAACGCGGCCACCGTCGCGCCGTCAGCCGATACGCTGGATGGCAAAGTCCACCTGACGGTAGCGAACCTGAATAACAAGTTTCACCGCGCCACCGAAGCGGAAACCACCGAGCGCGTGCTGCGCGCCATTTTCAACCAGGACGCCCATTTCGCGGTGCATCAGGCCCTGCCGCAGGTGGCGATGTTTGGCGACGAAGGCGCGGCCAACCATAACCGCCTGGGGGGCGATTATGGCGAGCCGGGTGTGCAGCTGTTTATTTACGGGCGAGAAGAGGGGGGCCACGTCGCGCCAACCCGTTATCCTGCCCGTCAGACGCTGGCGGCCAGCCAGGCGGTTGCCCGCCTGAACCAGGTGAATCCTTCCCAGGTGATTTTTGCCCAGCAGAACCCGCATGTGATCGACCAGGGCGTGTTCCACAACGACGTGATTGCCGTTTCTAACCGCCAGGTGCTGTTCTGCCACGAGCAGGCGTTTGCCCATCAGGAAAAGCTGCTCGCCACGTTGCATGAGCGCGTGCGCGGCTTCACGCCTGTCCAGGTGCCAACGGAGGCGGTGAGCGTGCAGGACGCGGTTGAAACGTATCTGTTCAATAGCCAGCTGCTCAGCCGCGATGACGGCAGCATGATGCTGGTCCTGCCGCAGGAGTCCCGGGATCATCAGGGCGTATGGCGCTACCTGACCGAGCTGGTGAAGGCGGATAACCCGATTGACGAACTGCTCGTGTTTGACCTGCGTGAAAGCATGGCCAACGGCGGTGGTCCAGCCTGTTTACGTCTGCGCGTGGTCTTGACTCAGGACGAAATGCAGGCGGTTAATCCGGCGGTCATGATGAACGATACGCTCTTTACGCGCCTGAATGACTGGGTCGATCGCTACTATCGCGACCGTCTAACGCAGGCCGATCTGGTTGACCCGCAGCTTCTGCGCGAAGGTCGCGAGGCGCTGGACGCGTTGTCGACAATCCTGCAGCTGGGATCGGTTTATCCGTTCCAGCGCTAAAGGAGTGGGTATGGAAAATTTACTGGCGCTGACCCTGGCCGATGAAACGCCGGAACAGAAAGAGGGGGATGGCCCCTCATTTCGCTGGCGGTGGCTGGGGCGCGGGGTGCTTGAGCTGACGCCGACCGCAAAGAGCGATCTCTCGCTGCTGCTTTCAACAGGCATTCACGGGAATGAAACGGCGCCCGTTGAGATTGTCGATCTGCTGCTGCGCGCGCTGTATCGCAAAGAAATTGCCCTGAAGTGCCTCGTGCTGGTGGTGCTCGGCAATCCCCCTGCGCTGGCGCAAAATAAACGGTATCTGGTGAGCGACATTAACCGCATGTTCGGCGGGCGCTGGTCGCAGTTTCCGCAGAGTGACGAAACGGCGCGGGCAGCGTGGCTGGAGAACGTGGTGACCGCGTTCTTTGCCGCTGCGGGTCCCGTGCGCTGGCATCTGGATCTGCATACGGCCATCCGCGCGTCCTACCATGTCCGCTTCGGCGTGCTGCCGCAGCGCAATCAGCCGTGGGAGGAAGATTTCCTGAGCTGGCTGGGAGATGCCGGGCTGGAGGCGCTGGTGTTTCACCAGTCGCCGGGCGGAACCTTTACGCACTTCACCTGTGAGCACTTTGGTGCGTTGTCCTGTACGCTGGAGCTGGGGAAAGCGCTGCCGTTTGGGCAAAACGATCTCACCCGCTTTGCGCCAACGCATCTCGCCCTGCGGGCGCTGCTGGGCGGGTCGGCTCCCGAGCCTACGCACCAGACCGTTGAGCGTTACCGGGTCGTACAGCAGATCACGCGCCGCAGCGATGCCTTCCTGCTCCACATGGCAGCACACACCCTCAACTTCACCCCGTTCCGCAAAGGGGCGCTGCTGGCCGAGGATGGCGAGGAACGTTACGAGGTGCAGAAAACCACCGAGTATGTTTTATTCCCTAACCCAACCGTCGCGTTTGGCCTGCGTGCCGGGCTGATGCTGGAAAAAATATCCTGAACCTTTCCCCTCTCATCATCCGGGAGGGGAAGTTAAATACCTTTTCTTAGCAATTAAAGCGCGTGAACGTGTTTTGCAGAATATTCCTGGTGAATTGCTTTATTATTCACCTTCACTCCGTTATACTTCTGCTAAATCGCTTTAAAATCATCGCATTGAATATTTTTGGTTGCAACTCTCCACGCTTTATCCTTATTTCCTCCACATTTGGCGAAAATTTGTTTTTTACACTTTCATTGTTTTACCGTTGCTCTGACTAATTGACGATAAACCCCGTAAAGTTAATCTCGTCAACACGGCATAGCGCCGAAGAATAACTGAAAGAAAGGAAATAAATTATGCGTAAGTTTACTGCACTGTTTGTTGCTTCTACCCTGGCTCTGGGCGCTACCAGCATGGCGTTCGCCGCAGATACTGCGACCACCACCGCTGCCGCGCCTGCTGAAGGCAAAATGATGATGCATCATAAAGGCCCGGGTATGCACAACGAGATGATGATGTTTAAGGATCTCAACCTGACGGATGCGCAGAAACAGCAGATCCGCGATATCCGGAAGAGCGAACGTGAGCAGATGAAGCGTCCGCCGCTGGAAGAGCGTCGTGCCATGCATGACATCATCGCCAGCGACAGCTTCGACAAGGCGAAAGCCGAAGCGCAGATCGACAAAATGGCCGAGCAGCACAAAGCCCGCATGCTGGCTCACCTGGAAACCCAGAACAAGATCTACAACATTCTGACCCCGGAACAGAAAAAACAATTTAATGCGAATTTTGAGAAGCGTCTGACAGAACGTCCGGCGATGGAAGGTAAAATGCCAGCACCAACCGAATAATCGGTTCACTCTCTTAAGACCGCCGGGATCCTGTCCACAAAAGCGCAATCGCTGTGGACAGGACCGGCGGTTTTTCTTTCCTGCCCTCTTGTCTGCCGCCGCCAGCGCGGTATGCTCCTGTAGTCGCATCAGAGAATGTTTGTAGAGTCATGGCGTTAGAATTTTTATTAACGTTCCGCTAAGGCCTGCCCGCTCTGCTGCCGATACTGTGTTGTGAATACCTAACGATAACAAACAAGACAGCAACGATAGCAATATCCTTGCCCTGGCACGGGTTGTGCCATTCAGGAGTGGTGATGGAGTTCTTTGATATCCGTAAGATGCCGGTCAGCCTCTGGCGCAATGGTGCGGGTGAAACGCGTGAGATTTGTTGTTTCCCTCCCGCAACGCGCGATTTTCACTGGCGCGCCAGTATCGCAACTATCGCCAGCAACGGCGAATTTTCCTCTTTTCCCGGCGTCGATCGGGTAATTACCTTGCTGGAAGGCGGGGAGGTGACGCTGGATGCCGGTCAGGCGTTCTTCCATACCCTGAAGCACCATCAGCCCTACAGCTTTGCCGGCGACCTGCCGGTGAAAGCGCTGCTGTCCGATGGGCGGATGGCGATGGACTTCAACATCATGACCCGTCGCGACTGCTGCCGGGCGAATGTGCGCGTGGCTGACCGTACCTTTACCACCTTTGGCACACGCGGGGGCGTGGTGTTTGTGTTAAGCGGGGCGTGGCAGCTGGGTGATAAATTGCTGACGGCCGATCAGGGCGCCAGCTGGGAGGAGGGTACCCATACGCTGCGTCTGCTGGAGGCTCAGGGTACCTTATTGTTCAGCGAAATCACGTGGCTGCCAGGCCATTGAGCTCAATGATTTCAAACTTACCGGCCAGCACAGGTTTACAGAGAATTTTGTAGCCATCGTGGTCAAATCCGGCGGGCGTGCGCAGCAGGGTTGCCGCGTCGTTGATATCGTCGACAGCGCCCAGCCAGAGCCAGTTATTGACGATGTGATATTGGGTCATCGCGTCACCCACTTCTTTTAGCGCAACGGCGCTTTCCCAGGGCCAGCACTTCACGCTGATGGCCGCCAGACCGGCGAGGAGCCGGGCGTGGTGCGCCTCAACGTTCTCTTTCCCACAGCAGGCACCGGCACAGCGCTTCAGCGCGGATCGGAAACAGGCGCGTCCGCGCGTGGTCGCCTCCAGGCCCAAAAGGCTGTAGCAAAGCTGGAGCTCATCCGCCAGCGTCTGCAGCGCCTGAAGTGCCGCACGTTTATTGGCGAATAGTCCATAGAGATTCGGGGCATGAGAAAAATCGACGTCCCGCGCGTAGACGACCTGCGGCTTGCCTTCGTTGATCTGCAGGGAGCAGAGCTGACGGTTGCGGCGCAGGCGCTTGTTGAACAGCGGCTGTTGTTCTTTTATCAACCGCGCCTCCAGCAACAGCGCGCCCATTTCTCCCGCCGTCTGGAACCAGGTAATGCGTCGCGACTGGCGCAGCATGGCGGCCTCGTCCGGGGTACGCAGATGGGATAACACCCGACTGCGAATGTTAACGCTCTTGCCGATGTAAAGCGGCAGCGTGTCGCTTTCACCGTGAAAGATGTACACGCCCGGCTGTTTAGGCAGTGCCTCAAGCCAGGGACGAAGGTGCTCGGGATATTCGTAGATAGCCGCCGCTTCAAACTCAAGACGCGGGGCGGATTGACGCCTGCTCACATACTGCTCCATATACTGTTCAGGCATACAGTGTAGCAGAGAGGGTTTGGTTAAAAAAGAGCCGGGTGGCGGCGACGCCTTACCCGGCCTACAAAACGGGGTTACCGTTTTGCGTTTATTTCCAGAAGTCGTCAAACACCGTAATTGGCGTGTGGCGCTTGTGCTCGGTTTTCAGATACCAGCCTTCGATGATCTTCGCGGTGCCTTCATCCAGCTTTTTGCCTTCCAGATAATCATCAATGTTGTCGTAGGTGACGCCAAGGGCCGCTTCATCCGGCAGGGAAGGGCGATCGTCTTCAAGGTCCGCTGTCGGCGCTTTCTTATACAGATGCTCAGGACAGCCCAGCGCGGCCAGCAGCTGCTTACCCTGACGCTTGTTCAGGCGGAAGATCGGGTTGATGTCGGTGCCGCCGTCGCCATATTTGGTGAAGAAACCGGTGATCGCTTCCGCCGCATGGTCGGTGCCGACCACGACGCCTTTGGTCATCCCGGCGATGCTGTACTGCGCTTTCATGCGCTCGCGGGCTTTCTCGTTGCCGCGAACAAAATCGCTTAACTCAATGCCCGCTTCGCGAAGCGCCTGCTCGCTTGCCAGCACGGAGCCTTTAATATTCACGGTCAGCACGCGGTCAGGCTGAATAAAGGCGATTGCATCCTGGCAATCCTGCTCGTCCGCCTGTACGCCATATGGTAGACGCACGGCGATAAATTGCAGGGTTTCATCTCCCGTCTCCTCGCGCAGCTCTGAAATTGCCATCTGGCAGAGCTTACCGGTCAGCGTTGAATCCTGGCCGCCGCTGATGCCCAGCACCAGAGATTTCAGGAAAGAGTTCTTCTTTAAATACGCTTTTAAAAAATCCACGCTGCGGCGGATCTCTTCATTTGCATCTACCGCAGGCTTCGCGCCCAGCGCCTGGATAATCTCTTGTTGCAGAGTCATCACGCTCTCCATAAACAGAATGTGTTAACTGTTAAAACTAACCCTTTGGACGTAAAACGACAAGGATCACAGTTTCGAGTGCGCTAATTTGCGTCGTTTTAGCAGGTTATGGTTGTTTTATTAGAATTTTCCGAAATTCGTCTGGCGTAACGCACAAAGTTGAACAATAGTACTTTTTATCCCATGCTTAGATAACACGCTGATAAACAAGAGGACGGAATATGAACAAGAACGTAGCAGGAATTCTTAGCGCAGCGGCGGTACTGACTATGCTGGCAGGGTGTACGGCTTACGATCGCACCAAGGATCAGTTTACGCAGCCCGTAGTAAAAGACGTTAAAAAGGGTATGACCCGTTCACAGGTCGCTGCGATTGCCGGTAAACCTTCTTCTGAAGTCACCATGATTCATGCGAAAGGGACCTGCCAGACCTATATCCTGGGTCAACGTGATGGTAAGGCAGAAACCTACTTTGTCGCCCTGGATGATACCGGTCATGTGATCAACTCCGGCTATCAGACCTGTGCTGAATACGACACCGATCCTCAGGCACCTAAGGCGTAGTCACCCTGCTTGCCTGAGGATGTTAACAAACCGGCCCCGGGGCCGGTTTTTTTATGCATCAGAAAATCTTATTTCTTTTCGCGAATTATTTGCCTGAAATGTGAGGGTAGTCAACAAGCCAGGTCAATGAGAGACAATTTGAGTCTGTTCAGAATTATCCCCTGTCTGTACCATTGCGTATACTCAGTCCAACGATAAACAACAGTACGCAAACTACCTGTCTGCCGGGACAGCGAGTCGAGTGAGAACGCGACGGCAGGTAGTCATACAAGAGGGAAATTACGATGGAAAAGAAACATATCTACCTGTTCTGCTCAGCGGGCATGTCAACCTCGCTTCTGGTGTCAAAGATGCGTGCGCAGGCTGAAAAGTATGAAGTCCCTGTGGTGATCGAAGCGTTCCCGGAAACGCTGGCGGGCGAAAAAGGTCAGACAGCCGATGTTGTTTTACTGGGACCGCAAATTGCCTATATGTTGCCCGAAATTCAACGATTGTTACCCAATAAACCGGTCGAAGTGATCGATTCGGGGCTGTACGGCAAGATTGATGGTTTAGGTGTTCTTAAAGCTGCTGTGGCAGCGATTAAAAAAGCTGCTAATTAATTTTTATTTTTCCCGTCAAAGAGTTATTTCACACACAATACGCCGTAACATGCGTTACGGCATTTAAGGGTATTTTCCTATGAGTAAAGTCATCGCTTCACTTGAAAAGGTACTCCTTCCTTTTGCTGTTAAAATAGGAAAGCAGCCTCACGTTAATGCCATCAAAAACGGCTTTATTAAATTAATGCCGTTGACGCTGGCCGGGGCCATGTTCGTTTTAATTAACAACGTTTTTCTGAGCTTTGGTGAAGGTTCCTTCTTTTATTCATTAGGAATTCGGTTAGACGCTTCCACAATTGAAACCCTTAATGGTTTTAAAGCCATCGGCGGCAACGTCTATAACGGTACGTTGGGAATTATGTCGCTGATGGCGCCTTTCTTTATTGGGATGGCGCTGGCAGAAGAGCGTAAGGTGGACCCACTGGCCGCCGGGTTATTATCCGTCGCCGCCTTTATGACAGTGACCCCGTACAGCGTCGGTGAAGCCTATGCTGTGGGCGCCAACTGGCTGGGTGGGGCTAACATCATCTCCGGTATTGTTATCGGCCTGGTGGTGGCAGAGATGTTCACCTTTATTATCCGTCGCAACTGGGTGATCCGCCTGCCGGATAGCGTACCGGCCTCCGTTTCCCGTTCATTTTCCGCGTTGATTCCAGGCTTCATTATTCTCTCTATTATGGGGATTATCGCCTGGGCGCTCTCCCACTGGGGCACAAACTTCCATCAGATCATCATGGACTCTATCTCTACGCCGCTGGCGTCAATGGGTGGCGTGGTCGGTTGGGCGTACGTGATTTTCACCTCTCTGCTGTGGTTCTTTGGCGTGCATGGTTCACTGGCACTGGCCGCGCTGGACAGCGGAATTATGACCCCGTGGGCACTGGAAAACGTTGCACTTTATCAGCAGTACGGCTCCGTTGACGCGGCGCTGGCAGCGGGTAAAACCTTCCATGTGTGGGCGAAGCCGATGCTTGACTCCTATATCTTCCTGGGCGGTACCGGGGCAACCTTGGGTCTGATCATCGCGGTCTTTATTGTCTCTCGTCGCGCAGACTACCGTCAGGTCGCGAAGCTGGCGCTGCCATCAGGCATCTTCCAGATTAACGAACCGATTCTGTTCGGTCTGCCAATCATCATGAACCCGGTCATGTTCATTCCGTTCATCCTGGTTCAGCCGCTGCTGGCCGCTATCACCCTGACGGCGTATTACATGGGCATCATTCCACCGGTCACCAACATTGCACCGTGGACCATGCCAGCGGGTCTGGGCGCCTTCTTCAACACCAACGGCAGCGTCGCAGCCTTCCTGCTGGCGATATTTAACCTCGGGATTGCCACCCTGCTGTACATGCCGTTCGTGGCGATTGCGAACAAAGCCGCCACCATCATTGATGAAGAAGAGAGCGAAGAGGATATCGCCCTCTCACTGAAATTCTAAGATTGACGGCGCGGGGAAACCCGCGCCAGCCACAAGGAGCTTAAAGATGTTAGATTTGGATAATATTGTCGCAGACGAAGCCGTCGAGAACGATCTCGAAGAAGTGGTGATGGGGCTTATCATCAACTCCGGGCAGGCCCGCAGCCTGGCCTACGCCGCGCTGAAGCAGGCCAAGCAGGGGGATTTTGCCGCGGCGAAAACCATGATGGAACAGTCGCGCACGGCGCTGAACGAAGCGCACCTGGTGCAGACGAAGCTGATTGAAAGCGATCAGGGCGAAGGGAAGATGAAGGTCAGCCTGGTGCTGGTCCACGCGCAGGATCACCTGATGACCTCGATGCTGGCACGCGAGCTGGTGGCGGAGCTCATTGAGCTTCACGAGAAGATGCAGTAAGTCAGACTGAGTAGCAGGAGGTCAGCACGATGGAAATTAAAACCGCACTTGAACAGCAGCTGTTTAATGGCAAAAATTTTCACGTGGTTATCTACAACAAAACGGAGAGCGCCAGTGGTCTGCATCAGCATGACTACTACGAGTTCACGATTGTTCTGACCGGCCGCTACTACCAGGAGATCAACGGTAAGCGCGTTCTGCTTGAACGAGGGGATTTTGTCTTCCTGCCGATGGGATCTTATCACCAGAGCTTTTACGAATTTGGTGCCACCCGTATTCTGAATGTGGGCGTCAGCAGACGTTTCTTCGAGAAGCATTATCTGCCGCTGGTGCCGTTCTGTTTTGTGGCCTCCCAGGTTTATCGCGTCAAAAACGAGTTCATGACCTGGATTGAAACGGTTATCGCCTCGCTTAACTTCCGCGACAATGAATTTGATGAGTTTATTGAAACGGTGACCTTCTACGTGATGAACCGACTGCGCCATCATCGTGAAGAGCAGCAGGTGACGGATGATATTCCGCAATGGCTGCGCAGCACCGTTGAGCTGATGCACGATAAAATCCAGTTCAGCGAAAATGCGCTGGAAAATATGGTCTCCCTGTCGGGCAAATCCCAGGAATATCTGACCCGCGCGACGCAGCGTTATTACCGTAAAACGCCCGTGCAAATTATTAATGAAATCCGCATTAATTTCGCTAAAAAACAGCTGGAAATTACCAACTATTCTGTCACCGATATTGCATACGAGTCAGGATACAGCAGCCCCAGCCTGTTTATTAAAACCTTTAAGAAATTGACGTCATTCACACCGAACAGTTACCGGAAAAATTTGACGGTAATTAATTAACTGTCGGCGGATTACCCGCCACGAATATTGCTTTAATGGCTTGCCCAAATAGCGGGAAGAGCACGCTATACCTCGCAGGCGATTAACCTGATACGCTAAGGGAGATATTATGCAGAAGAAATTAAAAGTCGTAACCATTGGTGGCGGCAGCAGCTATACCCCGGAATTACTCGAAGGTTTCCTGAAACGTTATCATGAATTACCGGTCAGCGAATTATGGCTGGTAGACGTTGAGGAAGGTCAGGAGAAGCTGAATATTATTTTCGACCTGTGCAAGCGCATGGTGGAAAAAGCGGGCGTGCCTCTGACCGTGCATAAAACCCTCGATCGTCGTCTGGCGCTGAAAGATGCGGATTTCGTCACCACCCAGCTGCGCGTCGGCCAGCTGAAGGCGCGTGAGCTGGACGAGCGTATTCCCCTGAGCCACGGGTATCTGGGGCAGGAGACCAACGGCGCGGGCGGCCTGTTTAAAGGCCTGCGCACCATCCCGGTGATTTTCGACATCGTCAAAGACGTGCAGGAGATCTGCCCGAACGCGTGGGTCATTAACTTCACCAACCCGGCCGGTATGGTGACCGAGGCGGTCTATCGTCATACGAACTTCAAGCGCTTTATCGGCGTCTGTAATATTCCGATCGGCATGAAGATGTTCATCCGCGACGTGCTGGCGCTGACCGACAACGACGATCTCTCCATCGATCTGTTCGGCCTGAACCACATGGTGTTTATTAAAGATGTCATCGTGAACGGAGAATCGCGCTTTGCCGAGCTTCTCGACGGCGTGGCCTCCGGTCGTCTGACGGCGGCATCGGTGAAAAACATCTTTGACCTGCCGTTCAGCGAAGGGCTGATCCGCTCGCTGAATCTGCTGCCTTGCTCGTACCTGCTTTACTACTTCAAGCAGAAAGAGATGCTGGCCATTGAAATGGGCGAGTATTATAAGGGCGGCGCGCGTGCGCAGATCGTTCAGAAGGTCGAAAAGCAGCTGTTCGATTTGTATAAAGACCCGAACCTGAACGTCAAACCGAAAGAGCTGGAGCAGCGCGGCGGGGCCTACTACTCCGATGCGGCGTGTGAAGTGATCAACGCCATCTACAACGACAAGCAGGCTGAGCACTATGTCAACGTCCCGCATCACGGCCATGTCGACAATATTCCGGCTGACTGGGCCGTTGAAATGACCTGCATCCTGGGGCGCGAGGGGGCTAAACCGCATCCCCGTATCACCCACTTCGATGACAAGGTCATGGGGCTGATTCATACCATCAAAGGCTTTGAAGTGGCAGCAAGCAACGCGGCGCTGAGCGGGGAGCTCAATGACGTGCTGCTGGCCCTGAACCTCAGCCCGCTGGTGCATTCTGACCGTGACGCGGAGCAGCTGGCCAGCGAGATGATCCTGGCGCATGAAAAATGGCTGCCGAACTTTGCCGCCACGATCGAGAAGCTGAAGTTCAAACAGCAATAAGAGGACGCACAATGGAAAACCTGCTGATCGTTAATGCTGATGATTTTGGTCTCTCGAAAGGTCAGAACTACGGCATTATTGAAGCCTGTCGCCGGGGGGTTGTGACCTCTACAACGGCCCTGGTTAACGCTGAGGCGGTTGAACACGCGGCGCAGCTGAGCCGCGAGGTGCCAGAGCTGGGCGTCGGCATGCATTTTGTGCTGACGCTCGGGATGCCGCTTTCGCCAATGCCGGGCCTGACGCGCGACGGCCAGCTGGGTAAATGGATTTGGGAACGGGCGGAGCAGGGTGCTCTGCCGCTTGAAGAGATTGCCCGCGAGCTGGAGTGCCAGTTCAACCGCTTCGTTGATGTGTTTGGTCAGGCGCCGACGCATATCGACAGCCATCACCACGTGCATATGATCCCGGCAATTTTCCCTGTTGTCGCCGGGTTTGCGCAGCGCAAAGGCGTGGCGATGCGCGTGGATCGCGAGGTGCACGAATTGCCGGACTGCGCTGTTACATCCACTGAGGGGTTCAGCAGCGCGTTTTACGGAGAAGAGATCAGCGAAGCGCTGTTCCTGAAGGTGCTGGATGATTCCGCTGCCCGCGGTGAAACCTCGGTGGAAGTGATGGCGCATCCTGCCTTTGTCGATAACACCGTGCGTAAAAGTGCCTACTGCTGGCCGCGGCTGGCGGAGCTGGACGTGCTGACGTCGGCCTCGCTGAAATACGCGATTGCCGAACGCGGGTATCGGTTGGGGACGTTCAGGGAGCTGTAAGAGTTGCCGGGTGGCGGCTTCGCCTTACCCGGCCTA
>NZ_KV787858.1:0-869 GCF_001807145.1 Enterobacter sp. HMSC16D10 | reverse complement strand
GCAGCGTCGTTTCCGCGATGGGCTGCGCCGCCTGTTTTCCTGCCATCGCCAGCTTTGGCGCGGCCATCGGACTGGGCTTCTTGAGCCAGTACGAGGGGCTATTCATTGGCATCCTGCTGCCGATGTTCGCCGGCATCGCGTTACTCGCCAATGCTATCGCTTGGCTCAATCATCGACAGTGGCGACGCACGGCGCTCGGCACGATAGGCCCGATCTTGGTGCTGGCAGCGGTGTTTTTAATGCGGGCTTACGGCTGGCAGAGCGGTGGACTGCTCTATGTCGGCCTGGCCTTGATGGTTGGGGTGTCGGTCTGGGATTTCATCTCGCCAGCACATCGCCGCTGCGGGCCGGACAGCTGTGAATTGCCAGAACAACGTGGCTGACGGCAACAGCCGTAGCCACCACAGAAAAGGAAAAATACATGACCACCCTGAAAATCACCGGGATGACCTGCGACTCGTGCGCGGCTCACGTCAAGGAAGCCTTGGAGAAAGTGCCCGGCGTGCAATCGGCGCTGGTGTCCTATCCGAAGGGCACAGCGCAACTCGCCATTGAGGCGGGCACGTCATCGGATGCGCTGACTACCGCCGTGGCCGGACTGGGCTACGAGGCAACGCTTGCCGATGCGCCACCGACGGACAACCGCGCCGGCCTGCTCGACAAGATGCGCGGCTGGATAGGGGCCGCTGATAAGCCCAGTGGCAACGAACGCCCGTTGCAGGTCGTCGTCATTGGTAGCGGTGGAGCCGCGATGGCGGCAGCACTGAAGGCCGTCGAGCAAGGCGCGCAGGTCACGCTGATTGAGCGCGGCACCATCGGCGGCACCTGCGTCAACGTCGGTTGTGTGCCGTCCAAGATCATGATCCGCG
>NZ_KV787857.1:0-41839 GCF_001807145.1 Enterobacter sp. HMSC16D10 | reverse complement strand
TCGCACTTTTCGCTCTCCGAAGAGAACAAAATCTGCTTACTGATGGTATTCACCATGAGTAAGAAGACTTTTAAGGAGCGAGGAGAGTAGCCTCTCCTGGAGGCCACTCCCTCAATGGACGAACATCACCACATCGTCGTTTTGACCAATGACCCCGGTTTCTTTGGCCCACTTCACTGCTTCACTGTGCGCCTGGTAGGAGCTGGAATACAGTTTCGGATCAAATTTCACCTCGCGTCCATCAGCCAGATAGATGATGCCTGCGTGATCGTCGTAAACATGAAGATTCTGTTGCATTCGACATTCCCCCTGTAGCTTGTCGTCAAAGCCAACTGACACCAGAAGACTTTGAGGACAAGCCACAGAGGCTTGACCAGAAAGAGAGGGGTTGCCCCCTCCCTTTGCGTTGACTATCAGCAGTAACCGAACGATTCAGCGATTCTCACGAAAGGACGAGAGATTGCCCAACCAGTAGGGATACACAAAGCGATGATAGCGATTTCCATGATGTTGCTCCTAAGCAAAAAGGGGCAACATCCCCGTCGGGGATGGTTGCCCCGATGGGTTTGAAAGTGTCGAAGATTACTCAGCGACAGTTATTACCAAACAAGTTCCTTGCCCTTACGAAGGTAAGTCGGGATTTCGAGATAATCCCAGTCAGGTTCTTGTTTAGCGACTTCTTGAACTTGAGTTACCTCAGGTTCAACGACTGCTTTGGCTTGTTCAGCCTTGGCAGCACGTTCTTTGATGACGGCCTGTACAGACCGCATTGCAGGAACTGCGAATTTGTTCCAAAGGAACAAACCGATACGCTGGAACACTTTAGCGAGAACGATGAAGGAAAAAGCAAATGCCTTCGCGCCTACGTACAGTGCGCCCAGAGATGCAAGCAGAACTACAATGAAAGTGATGATGTGCATGGTGTTGCTCCTATGTAAAAAAACAGGGGCAACACCCGAAAACCGGGAGAAGCCCCCGGCTTGGGGTTAAGTAATGCCATACGGCATAAGACTAGATGCTGTTTGTTTTCGGAGACCAGCTATCTCACCTATAGCCGCAGAGCGACTAAGATGATTCAAATATAGCTCACCTTTGCTAAACAGAAAACGCTGTAACTGTCCATTTTGGGCACTTCGAGAGGTCAGGTTACAGATTGACCGCATTTATCCTTTCCAGTGCGTTTATCTGTACCTCAAATTTAGGAGTATCTCTAATGGCAGAAGCACAAGTAGCACTGGACACAAACAACGACCGCAGCAACCACTACTCTCGCCCTGTTTTCAAGCAAGTTCTGAAAGTAAACAGCCTCCAAGCTCAGCGCGTCATGGAACGCAGCTTTGAGCGAGTTTCCAACTCCCTGTTCTCCATCGACGTGATCCTTCGCATCATCGGTGAGCAGGACGAAATCGACCAGGTTGAAACCGTCATCCTGGAACACATTTCCAAGGTCTCCGAAGACCTGGACAAAGCTACCGCCCAGCTCAACAAGCTGATGGAAGACAACGGCATCGACATGATGCCCGGCTACACCAACCCGAATGAATACACCATCGAGATCAACTCTCCTCAGGTTGCTCAGTTTGCACACCTGATCCGCAAACTGGATACCCTGATGGGGATCGTTGACACTCTCTGGCTGAACACCGTACTGACCAGCAAGCAGCGCACCGACGCCACTTACCAATGGCAGCAACGCCTCATCAAGCTGGCCGGTCGAATCATCGGCATCGAGAAACGGGCTCGCATTTCCGCCCACAGCAAAGGCAAAGAAGGTGAAGTGGCCGAAGCCGCTCCGGAATCTGCAACCGGCGACAAGGAAATCGCAGACGAAGCCGAGAAAACAAAAGCAGCATAACCCAGCCCAAACCTTTGCCCCTCGCCCGAGGGGCTTTTTTTTGTCTTTTATGGTTGCATTTTTTGATGCTGTGATATTATCGAAGTAAATCAGATTCAACTCAGGTAAGAACGGAGAACAACATGAAAAAGGCTTTAATCACCACCGTGGCTCTGGCTGTAGCAGCTCTATCTGGCTGTGCATCCACCAGCAGTTACGAACCCACAGCGTACAAAACCAATCACAGTCGCGCTTACAACATCGCGGAGGCCGGTGGCCTGGTAACAGGCATCCAAGACGCTTCTGTTCCGCGTGACAAGCTGGAGCGTCTGACCGACACCAAAACGTTTGGGGCAGCCTACGTGCTGTCTGGCTACATGTCCCCTCAGCTCGGAATGACCGACTGGCAAGGTGGCTTGGTCAACCTTGCGAACTGGGCTATCGGCCCCAAACAGCATGGCGCTCGCAATAGCTTGATCGCTTGGATGCCTGCTAACGAAGCAGTTTCACCGGCAGACGCTCAGGCCAAATTTCTTTCACATGTGAAAGTTTCCATTGAGTCAGCGCTGACTGATTTGGGTGCCAATTTCACGCTTCTGTATGACAAAGATGGTCGCCTAACCTATCAGTTCTACAAGAATGAATGGGGTTGCCCGACGTGGGTGAACGGACAAAGTAAGGTAGCTGACATGTGTTCCGTTAAGGTGAAAATCGTGGAGCCTCGCCTAGGGTCAGCTCCTAATTTTGTCTCTGGCGTTCAAGGTACAGCGTATGCCTTCACATCAGGCCATGAGACCGCATACAACTTTGTGAATGTCGGTAATGGGGCAGCAAGCCATGCTCCTCAGCAAGCGATCTACGCAGCTATTAGCAAACAGCTACCAGCTTGGGCCTACCTCTACCTTGCTCCAAAATCGGTTGAGCTGGATAATGGCGAAAAAGTTGCTTTCCCTTACCTTCTTGATCAGGGAAAAGCAGAGTTATTTGTTTACCCAGAAGCGTAATCAATCTACATGAGAAAGGGGCCGAAAGGCCCCTTTTTTTATCCACCACCACCAGTTGGCGCGCCTGTTTGAGGGTCTATGCTGTTTGTCGCCTCTTTTCGCTTCGCGTCAATATCAATCCCTTCCAACCGCTCCAACGCCCTTTCCTGAGCATTCTTCCGCGTCCCGTCAATATTGAAGTCATTCCCTGCTCCAGTCAGCGAGTCGAGATTTATTGAGGCCGGATCAGGGAATTTACCGTTCTGCTGTAATATCCCAAGCCACTCATCCAAATTAATTTTGCTCCAATCAATTTCGGCAATTTTATCTAGTGGAATCCCTTCACACTGAGGATTTTTGGGGTCTCCAAAGTTCTGCCCCAATTGAGGGCGAACCTGTTCTTGTATAATACGAGAGAGCGGAGAATTGAAGCAGCAATACGCTTCTCTTTTTTCAATACAAGCGCCCAACACCTTAGATTTACAATAAGAGCCTACATAGGTGCAATTCTTGAGCGCTCTTTTGGCGTTCATAGTGAACTCTTCTTCCTCGCACTTATAAATCATCTGGATCATCACCATCGCAACGACATAGACGGTATATATCGTCATGGCAGTGCTAAGCCATGTTGTCGCAGTCTCCATCATTGCTTCGGCAGCTTGTTCAGATGCTGCGGCAGCCGCCTGCTCTGTTGCTGCATCTTGGCCTGCTGATTTCATGACATCCATCATCACTTCTTTGACTTGCTCTTTGAGCTGGTCAATGAGTTGATCAACAAACTGCTCTACAGGCTGGAAGAACGAATCAACAGCACCTGAAACGTTCTCTATATAACTTGTGAACGGTTTTGTGACTTCTGTCCACCCTTGAAGGGCAGGTTCCCTAAGTACCTGATAAGCACCTTTAAGCGCATTACCATCAGTCAGCCCCATCACTGCGCCATCGAGCTTTGGAACGGCCATTATTAGGTTCAGATAATCGGCAAGAGATATATTGGTTGGCTTTTCACAGCAATCAGAAACTCCACCAACAGCTATCTTGCATTCGCCAGCTTCCCCTGCAAAAGCAGAGCAAATAACGTTTTCATCCCCGGTAGGATTGTCATCCCCATCTTGGCCTGTGCAGCTCATATCCTGCGTCATGAATTGGGCTGCATTGAGCAACGCAGTAGCGCGAGCAAAATCAGTGCTTTGTGTTTTGGTCAAATCAAGGCAGTCATCTCCCATGCAGCGTATAGGCCCACCGCACTGGTACTCAGTTTCCTTTTCCAAGGTCGGAACAGAAACATCTGTACCACAGTCATAAGTATCCTCGTGGACGTAGCACGTACCAGAACTTCCCTGAGCACCATCAACACATTTGGAACTGATGAAGCCGCACTGAGGGTTTTCTTCATATTTCTGACAGCTATCGAGATTCCCGCCCGTGTTTACCGGACAGTGCGTTTCACCTTGAGGGTCTGTCCAGCAGTCCATTTGCCCCTTATAAAAGTCATAGTCAGCTTTAACTCGAACCTTTTTGCATAGTTTTGGAATACCAGGCAAAGGTGACGGCTTGAGTTGAGATTCGCAAACTTTGATCCCATTGATGACTGTGCAGCCCGTAGCATCAGTCGGGTCATCTATACATGTGATCTCGCCTTCCGCAAAACCATCTACAACCCCTTTGGCTGAATCCATGCAGCTCTGTGGAGCCCACTCATCCTTGGTAATGGCTTTTGATGGGTCATAGCGTAGCTTTATGCGGCCAAAACCCTCACCTGCGCCAGTTACTGAAACGCGGATCTTAAACGTAACAACATCACCATCTTTCACATTCTTGAAATAGGGAGTGACATCAATATTAGGGTTTCGCTCCCAACTTGTTGACAATTCACATCGGCCAGCCGTTTCTGGAGGGAAATTGCCGTCAGGGCCGGACCATACTTTAGTTTCCTGACCTGATTTACCAACCCAAACTTGCATGTAGTCATCCCACTTGGCGTACTCAAGAGTTGCAGACACTATGGCGTCTGGATTACTGACTTGGACCCGCGTGTATTCCTCATAAATCGAACAGTTGCCACTCCAGTAGTCGTTACCAACTCGGCCAATCCACAACTCAGTACAGCCTTCTCCACAAGATTTGAGGTTATATGGACCATCATAGTGCTTCACCACAGAGGCATCGTAGTCATGGACAACCTCACAGTCCGCGCTTTGATCTACAACACGCTGACACCGTTCATACTCTGGAATGTGGGCGTTGATAGTATTCTGATTGATGGTTGTTTCGGCAGAACAATCCCCAAAGCCACCTGCGATGAGGTCCATATCCTCATAGGTCTTTTTGCTTAGATTTAGTACAGGGTCATTACTGAAATCAGGGCGTGATCGATTAGAGGCATCGAGAAGAACCTTGTATGCCGCACCAGAGATTGATGGATTAGCACTATTGGCATCACTCCACAGCGACCCTTTTGCATTATTCCCCACGCTGTCCATGTCATCGCCAGAGTCGTAAATGCCTTGCAGACCGCCCACATCAGGTTTATTGGCATCAGGGAAGTAATAACTATCAGGTTTATTGTTGGTCCCGCTCGTTCCGGGGAATAGATCATTGACATTAATCTGACTCCCCCCGTTCATTTGGAATTGACCGTCTTTCAACGTCGGCATAGAGATTGTGCCATCTTGCACAGTCCCCGAGCTCGACTTGAATGAGTTTGAGAGGTTTTGTCCGAAAGCCTGGGCCTCTTTACCCACCGCTGTGATGTCCTGGTCTTGGCTACCGTTAGCGTAGGAATGTATCGGCAGCGCAGACATGGTTACTGTCAACAGCGAGGCCACAGCTTTCATAAAGTAATTATGACTTCGCATTGTGTTCTCCATTTCAACCTTCCCATGCTATCTGAGAAGACAAGGGCCACCTGTACGTGTAGTGGCCCTTTTGGGGCATAATCTAAAATGCCCGTGCAAATTCGTTAGGGTCTGCTCAATTGTTACAGCAATCATTCCATCGCCAGATGGTGTAAATAGGGTCTTGCCCAATTGCCGGTATAGTTCGCGCCAGACCCCACGTAAGAGTGGATTCGCCAATTACGTGAGATGAGTTTGTCTCTGGAACCGGATGCAATAGCGTGAATTTGTACTGCGTTTTGGGTAGTGTTGGGCTAATAACACCTCTACACATAGCCTCAGAACCCATTGTCTTCCACGCTAACCCCCGGCGATGCAAAGCAGCCAGAACCCTTGTGCTAAGAAGACTGCTATCGCGGATAACACCTTTTCCACCATTCTGGTTGCCACTAAATGGATACAGGGTGCCCCATGAACCAGCACACCAGAAAAGCTGTTTTAAAGGTTTTCCAGCGGTTGATGAGACAGCATCAGCAGTACACGCAGCCGCCGCAATTGGGTTTGCTACTGCCGCCGCCTCTGGATTGGTAAAAAAAGCGAGCTCATCATTGTTCCAGGTCGGGTCGAGCTCCGACATGTACATGATGTCGAGATCCATATACCCATCAGCATTACAGGTCTGCTTAATAAATAAATCGAGCATCACCAACAGAGGAAACGCATAGTAGTGATAGTGCATAAAAGAACCATCACCACCATCCATGTCTCCCATGCCATGATGCCCTTGGTTAGTCCTAGCAAACGGGAACCTGACACCATTCAAGACAGATGAGCAGCCAGGCACTCTCTGAAATTCAACAAGCCGTGCTGGCTCCCACATAGAAGTGGTGACTCCAGGCCGAGGGACCCCTAGATTATCCTCGCACATACACAGAGGGTTGCTTACGGCTTCACTCGGGAATGATCCGCCTCCACCACTTATAGGAACCCCTGCTACTTTGATGGGAAAAATACAGCTCCAGCAGATGTCAGTAATCAGTTTTCCGCCGATTACTTCCGCATTCTGGCACCCAGGGTCAGCCGATACCGAACGAACCCAAAAGACCGCGCTAACGGCAATGACCCGTAGAATTTTTTGCATCATGGTAAGGCCTTTACGTAATTCAAGTGTTTCTCCATGACAGCAGGCTTCCCGTGATAGAAACCTTGTTGCCATGACAGTCCAAGTAATTTGGCGCTCTCCCCCAATGGGAAGCTCTCCACCTGCTCAGCAATGAGCTGTATGCCTTTTCGGCGGCAGTGGAGGATGGCCGAGTAGTCTTCAAGCGACCGCAGTCTTCTCGCGTCAAACTTGCAATAGTGCCAGTCATAACGACTCAGGCGCTCCAGCGAAGAGTTTTTGTCTCCATAGTCATCCAGCGCCAGCTCAACCCCTATTTCGGTAAGAGCCTCCCATCTCAATGCGAGAGAGGCATCCTGAATGCCCTCGGTAATCTCGATGACAAGCCGTGATGAGTGATTCTTAGCAATGTCGCGGACAACCCTCCACCACGCTTTGAAAATGACGTCTGATTGCAAAGTATGTTCAGAGACATTCAGAAAAAGAGCTGGGTACAGATCCAAGCAATAATGAAGGTTGTCCTGAATGAACCGTGCCATCTCCATATCCACCAGCCCCCAATAAGGAGGTGATGACAGAGAGGATGGTGTAAGAACCCGGCCTTCGTCGTACCAACGAGCCAGTACCTCAGCAGCGACAAACGAACCTGTGCCGACGTCTTTAATTGGTTGGAAAGCCGGGGCAAAAATCATTCACCGCCCTCCTCAGCAAGTTCGCGGACAACAAACTTCTTGCCTCTGGCAGTAATGACGCTCGGTGTGTGCTCCAGCTCGAACCGGGTAATCAGATCTGGCGTCAGCAGATATACCGGCGCGTCAAAGTTGTCGGTGACACTCTTGTAGGAATCCCAGCCTTTGTCTTTGTCGAACTCTGTGGCGATATAGGTAATCCGTTGTACGCCAGGTTCCTGCTTAATTTCAGGCAGCTTCTTGGCGAGCAGCTCCATTTGCTTTTTGTCCAGCGGGTCGAAAACTACGACCGCTTGGGTAAATGGCCGCGTTCCAGGCTTGCAAACTTCCTTCGGATCGCACAATGGGTTGATCACGTCACCCGCGTGAGAGAACACAGTGCCATCCGGAGTGCTGATGTCACTGGTGATCATGACGCTAGGGTCAATTTCTCGTGTTCGAGATTTTGGCGCTCTGGGCAGCTCATTGAAATTCTGCTTGGTCCAGAAGCGCTCTATAGCCTGTTTCTTCTTCTCTTCCCAGTCGATATTGGCAAGGCGTTTCTTGGCAACATCAATAAGGTCTGGCTCACTGATTTTCTCCACCGGCCCCTTAACGCCGAGATCGCCTTTTTCTCCGTTATCCACTTCCCGAGCCAACCATACCGGGTCGGACAACCCGGAGACCTGGGCGACGACGTTTGGTTGTTCGCCAGGCAGCGGCTCATCCTCCAGCATCACAATCGTGGGAACGGCTGTGATGTTGTACGTTTTGAACAACGTAGGGTTGATGATGATGTTCGGCACTGGGTCTTTTTTGGCCGCGAGCGCCTGAATAGCTTTAACTCCCTGCCCCAAGTTCATTCCTTCCGGGATGCCACGGAACACAATTACAGAATCAGGCTGGCCTGACACCGCCGTTAGGACGTCATCTAACCCCTGTTCGCCAAGAGACAACGAGGCGAAAACCAGTATCCGATGGTCAGAGTAGATACCCTTTTCAGCCTGTTTCCGGTGCATCTCCTTGAGCGTTGGGTTAGTAGTTTGGAGCTGCTTGAAAAATGCCTTGGCTTCGGCCTGAGCCTCGTCCATGTGTTGGTTTTGCAACAGAGATGGCATTTCCATCTTCTGGGCCTTTTGGGCAATTTGCTTTCCTTTCTCAATAAGCGCCTTATCCTGCTCTGTGAGCGGAGACTCTTGAGCGTATGCCCCGCCAGCCACAGAGAATATCAACGCCACCAGAACGCTCTTAGAACAGGGGATATGCGCGGCCAATGATCTGATCATTTTTCACAGTCCCCCAGTAACGTGAGTCGAAGCTGAATGGGCTTTTGCCCATAAACCAGTAGTTATTCTCTTTCAGCGTGGTCTTGCCGTAAAAGTGGCTCTCTGGCAGATGTAGTTTCCCTGCGAGCTGGAGCCCCTCTCCGACGACATCACCATTGACGGTGATCTTCCACTTATCGTTGATCTCGACTTTATCCCCCGGCATACCGGTGAGGATTTTGACCATGCGAGTCCCGTCCTTGTAGAAAGGCTGCATGTTCTTGGCTTGGAAGGCGTAAACAGCTCCCCTCTCCAGAGTTTGGTCGTTCAGATCAATGAGGAAGAAGGTGTAACCCGGCAGGCACTTCTCCTGTTGTGGATCAATGCCAATACGGTAGCGGCTGGCAAAGGCCGCACCAGCAGCCCAAAGAACCAGTAGTGTCACACCGGCCTTAACCCCGAAGCGCTTCCAGGATTCCTTTTTGACGAAATACTTCTTGAGTGGAAAATTCATTTCAGCACCTCATCAGGGAGGTACACGTCACTTGGAGCACCGACGACAGCACTTGCGTCAAGGACCAAATAACCTGCGTCTTTCAACTTCAAAATTGCGTCATTGGTCTTGACCATCAGTCTTTCAACTTCCTCCTGAGAGGCACCAGCGGGATACGCCGACGCCACTTTAGCGAAGTCAACCACGACCACTGGCGGGGTTTGATTCAAACGCTGATGGATGCTTGCCGTTTGTTCGCTCATCACGTAGTAGCTACCGCCGAAGCCACCAGCGGCACCGAGAATGGCGGCGATTGCGATTGATTTAATGTCCATTACTGTCTCCCTGGTTATGCAGCCTGCTGACGGCTTCGCATCACGGCCTTGATTGCCTCAGGAATGCTCATGCCTTGTTTCACAAACTGGTCGATGGCGTTAACGTCCACCGGATCGGTCGAATAAAGCAGCTTCTGGAAGTCGCCCACTATCAAGCGTCCGACGCCCATGCCGCTCTTCGATTTGATAAAGATTTCTGAGTACACGCCCTGGATGGTGTGTACCGTCTTGAGGGTGTGGAACCCGCCCTCTGAAAGGGTCAGACGACCGCTACGTTTAACAGATTCCACGGTTTCTTCGGTTTGGCCGAGCAAGTACATGCTGGCCGAGTTCTCCGCGATGGCGCGGCCCACTGCGTTCTCATAGAGGTCGTTGATGGACTGCGTTGCAATGACAACGGAGCCACCGTACTTACGGAATTTGCGGTAGGCATGTTCCATGAAGACCGAGACCTCGCCCTCTTTGAGCAGGTCCCAGGCCTCATCCACGATGACGACTTTCTTGCGGTTACGTTCACCCAGGAATACTTCTTGCTGGATCTGGTAAATAAGCTGGAGCAGTACAACCTGACGCAAGTGCTTACGCCCTTGCAGTTCATCGAGCTCCAGTACAGTGAACTGGTTCTGGAAGCTGACGTTGTTCTTGCGAGAGAAGTATTTCCCGTAGCTACCTTTCGACGTAAAGGCGTAGAGCTGCTGACCAATATCCTTGAGGCGCTGGTCGTTTTCTTCTTCCAGACAGCGCTCAGCGATGTCGTCAACCTTCATCTCTTTACCTTTCTCTTCCCACAGGCGAGAAAGGACCTGTTTCAGCGCAGAGATTTGCCATTCATCCAGCAAGCCTTTGGCCGACGCCATTGCACAAACGAGGCTGACAATCGCGTCTTCTTCGTCCTCGTAGTTCTGTATGAGCTCGAACGGGTTGAGGCAGACGTGCGTTCCTTCTTCAAAGTGAACGAAGTCGCCATTGAGCATTTCCGACAGCTTCTGGTAGGACTTACCGGCATCAATAACCCAGACCTGAGCACCCTCGGACAAGTAGGAAAAAATCAGTTCGTTGGTAAGGAACGATTTACCCGAGCCGGATTCGGCTGCGATCACCAGGTTTTTGTTGGTATTACTGTCGTGAAGAGACAGACTCATGAGCTGGCCGTTGCGGGAAATCAGCGCTGCATGATAGGTCCCGGTCCCCTTCCATTCCCCAAACACCGGCAGGACCACAGCCGCCTGCTCGGTTGTCATGGTCTTGTAGCGGAATAGGTCTCGCACTGCATCCCGGTCTGTACAGAATGGCAGGCAGTTGAGGAACATCGGCAGAGCAACGAACTTATCCTCCATCAGCTCGAACCGAGATTCACGCCAGATGTTTCGTGCGGCCATCGCCGCCGCTTCAACACGTTCTTTGGTTGGAGCAAATAAAACCACCGAGTAGGTGATCTTGACTGGCTTAGCCCCCTCTTTCATGGACTCATAGAGAGTGTCGAAGCTCTCCTTTTTGTCCGCCAGCACCGGCACGAATTTGAGCATCGGCCCGTAGGCTTGGTTTACAGTGAACTGGCGTTTGCGCTCCAGAGTGTTTTTCGTGCTTTCTGCCTCAGGGAAAAACACATTGGTCACAACCATGTAGTTTTCTTTGATGCTGGAGTTGCCGCCGCTGAGATCCCCGGCATAGGTCAACGCATCACCAAAGTAGAAAACGTCAGGCAGCTTTTTCGCTGACATGACTTTCGCGTGGTAGTCCCCCAGCCTGATGCCGTTCTTGCTGACTTCCACATCAGTGCCGTAATCGAAGATTTGCTCGCAGATGGGCTTATCCATCTCCCAATCCACAGAGTCATGTCGCCATGAAGCATCCGGCCCCCAATTCAGGATGGTGCTCATGATCCGGATGTAGTTCACCGCCGTCATTGTGCGGGGACGCAGACCAACGGTTTGAAGCGATGATTCGACCTTCGTGCGAAGCTGTGCGAGCTGCTGGAGTTCGCTTTCAGTCGGGTTATTGTTCTTGATGGGGACTTTGCACGTAACGAACAGCTTGAGGTCTTGGATCAAGCCATTGTCGTAGATACCTTTGTTGGTCTTGGCAAATATGCGTTCTGTCGTGTGGTGCTGGAGGAAGTTAATCCGTTCCTTGATGACAGATGTCAGCAGCTCGTGACGGAAGCCATCACGCAACCCCATCATCCGGTACATCTCCTGATTGATGTCCGGGGAGCGGAACAGAACAAACTGGAGCGTAGTCTTCGACGGGAACTCCTGATTCAGGAAACCGTTCATTCGCTCCTGAACTTTTTCATCGGCACCACACAGGGGCTCACACATGAAACCAAAGCCTGCACTGTGGTCATCCATAAGGAAGACATGATCGTCTTCGTCATAGGCCAGGACAGGAATAATCCCGGCAGCTCGCAAGTGCTCCGGGATCAACGTTTCTTCGAGTTTCTTTTTGATGGTTACGATCATTCAACACTCTCCAACCATGATTTCAGGTTCTTCGGACGTCCTTTGCTGACACGACCATCCGGAGCAACCACGAACGGAACGCCCTCAATCCCAATGAAATGAGCTGTCAGCAGCGTTTGATCGTATTGGCCGGGGTCGCAGGTTTCTTTTGAAGGAAGGGAACCCAAGGTGTTGTTCATCAGCGCATCGAGCGCGTGGGTTTTGTCTTTCGCGCAGTACAAGTTCTTTGCCAAGCGGTTGGACTCAGCACCCAGAGCAGGAATCACGATAAATTTAAAGGTGTAATCATCCACCAGCGATTTGGCATCACCCATGAGCTGATGGCAAACCGCGCATCTAGGATCGACAAAGACCACCACCTCTTTGTCACCACGCCCCATCGAAACGGTGTTCAGCGTGTCCACATCCATGCCCATGCTCTTGAAGTGGATACGCTCCGCTACATCCCTCATTTGGGACATCGTGTTGAGGGGCTTCTTGCTCCACAGGTCGTAGATTTGTCCTGAAATAACAAATCGCCCGTTTTCAGAGAGGAACATGATCTGCCCATCACTTTGGACGGCTCGAACCCCTTTGATGGGTAGCTCTACGATGTCCTCTATCTTCGCCGCTCTGGGATCGGTGATTTCCAATTTCGATGACGCATGAGCCGTGCCGGTAATAATCCCGAACACCATCAGCGCCCCGAGTAATTTTGTCCGCATGTCTATCCCCTAAGATTGGATTACTGGATGCTGGGCAGTGTATCCGGGGGAGGGAAATAGACTCGCCTCTGTAATAGCCCAATTTGGACAATTCCAGCGCGATACAAAAAAAAGCCCGGTCTGAACCGGGCTTTGAGAGGAATGAACCTTAGTTCATGGTAACAGCTTCGGATTTGCCACCAGAGTCATCAACCCCAACCAGAGAGATGGTCGGCATCGTTTCATAGGTGCCCTTGCTGATAGTCACTCGATCAGAGCTGATGCTCTGCAACTCACCGGCAATGGTCCATTCGTAGGACTTCATGCGGCCATCGGTATCTTCGCAGTTCGCATAAACGATCCACGACCCAACGGTCTCTCGTGAGCTCAGGCTACATGCAGGCAACTTGTTCTCTGCCACATTGATGTTCACCTCGCCCTCAGCTTCATGCCCCATTTCTGAGGTTATTTTCAGCTTGATGCTGTGCTCACCAGCGCCCAGAGTTGCTCTGCCGTAGTAACCGCTGCTTTCCAACGGCGTACCATCTACCGAGTAGACGCGAGTCGAAATACGGTCGCGTGGGTGGCCGCCAGAAATGTACGGTCGCAACAGCACATCCAGAGGCTCACGCTCGTATTTGTTCGAGCCAGAGTATTGCAGGTCGATAGCATAGGGCTCTGCCTGGCCGATCTTGAGCGGTTGCTCGATCACGGTTTCATGGCCGCGAGCATCACGGACAGTCACCTTGATGTTGTAATCGCCCGGCTCATTGATCACAAAGGACCGGACAATATCCTGCCGCTGATCCTGAATCACTGCGCCTTCCGGCAACTCCCACTCGTAGGTCGGTTCTTCCAGCTTGCCGTTGAAGGCAATTGGCCGCACTGACGCGGTGATCGTCGCAGGAGCCACGTCAGCGTTCTTCCTGACCTGCATTCCGAAGCTCGGCCATACATACTGCCACACGCGGGAGCGTAGGCTATGCGAGGCTTCTGCACCCTGATCTCGGTATCCTTCGATCCAGGTGGTGTACTTCGTTTCTACAGTAGCCTGGTTGAGGTCAGTGTCCGAAGGCACGTACTCAGCAGTATCACCCTGCACAATTGAGCCATCAGGCAGCGTGAAGAACCCGTTCAGCTTCACGTCCATCCCACGGTAAGGCAGGCTGGTTTCGGCTTTGAACACATACTTCTTACCGGTCTCAATGACTCGCGGCCCTGTCACGTAAGGACGGGGGGCCTTCACTGCTCGGAAGTCAACTGCCGTTTTCGCAACTTCATAGGCATAGCCGTCATCAGCCGGTGCAGTGGCAGAGCGCACACGAGCCCACAGGCGGTATCGGGTTTCTTCATCGCTCGAAAGCGTGATGCTATCCCCTGTCTGCGCGTAGGTTTTGCCACCGTCAGTAGACCACTCAACAATGGCATTGCCACCGGAGATTGGCTCATCGTTCAACGTCAGGTTCGCTGTGTACTTGCCTTCACTTCCGACAAACAACGTGGTCGGGCCGATAACAGCAATATCAGGTTTGTCGTAAGCGACAACACTGACCGCTTCGGTGTACTTTTCCGCACCTGAGTTGACGTTCACCACCTTGGCCCGAACCTGGTACTCCCCCTTGTCGAAGGTCTTCACAAGCTGATACTTGTATCGATCTTCTGGGATGAACTGCTCCCAGGTTTTACCGTCGTCCTTACTGGTTTCCCACACAACCTGGCCGGTAGCCCGGAGATCCTGACGGTCGTCCAAAGATAGCTTGAACACAGCAGTGAACGGAGCTTCACCAGACAACTTGCGAGCCTCCACGCCAGCACCGATGGCACCACCACGAAGCACTGTCAAGAAGGCAGGTCTGATAGACAACTCTGTGCGGTTGTAACCCTCAACAGGGCTTTCCAGAACAGCCTCAGCAGCGATACGGACGGAGGAAGTATCCACACCAGACAGGTCTACTGAGAACTGAGCTTCACCGTTCGATGCTTCCGCATAATCAGTGAGCGCAACCGTCTCGTTGTAGGCCTTTTGCTGGATCAGGCGTACTTTCCACACCCCCATCGTGTTAGCGTCATAGTCACCATCAGGTTTGTACTGATCACGGATGAGAACCCTAACCGGCAATGCCTGGGTGTCAATCGCGGTATCACCTTTAACTTCAACGATAGGACGGATACTGTCAGAAGGTGCAGAGATAGCCCGGTAGACAACCTCAGTCTTCACATCAGGCACCTTGTTGTAGGCCGCGTTCACCTTGTAGGTGGTCTCCTCCCACAACGCTCGCTCATCGGTATTGATGCGGCGATACACCTTATTGGTGGCACCCCATCCCGGAGTGAAGGTCTCAGACTCAAGAACATCAGAGTTGCGCGATATGGCAATATCCAGATCAGCTCGTTCAGAGTTGATAATGGCATCACCCAGGTAGTTACCTGTCATCGGCACCAAGTAGATGTTGTCTTTGAAGTTGTAGTCGGAGGCTAGTTCAACGGTCGGAGCTGGTGGGTCAACCGCTTCGACATTGAAAGTCTCGTCGTTCAACGTCACCCGAGTGCCGTTACGGGTGAAAATACTTACCCGCCACCCCAGAGGGTGATCACCGTTCTCGGCCAGGGAACCTGACAACGAAGGAGATTCCGATAACGGGTCTTGGACCAGTCCATCGGGGATCTGCTGCCACTCGAACAGACAGGTGCGGCTTGCACTGCCAACAGCTTTGTTCGCGGCCTCGTTTTTCGCACGGTCAGCACTGAGAGTGATTGAACAATCAGGACCTTTGCTCTGCTTGAAGTTCACATCAAAGTCTTCAATGACGCGATTCACCTGAGCAATGTCATCAATCGGGGTGTAACCAACAGAGCCATAGGCAGTAGTTACCGTCAGGTTCTGAGAGCCAGACCCAACTTTTACCTTGGAACCGTCACCACTGAACAGGTACAGGCTGTATTCGACAGGTTGTTCACCAATGCTCACAGCCTGCCCCACCAGCCCGGCAACTTTCATCCCGTTGTTGTCCTGCGTAGTTTGTTCAGCCTCATCCGGAGTTCTGTCCCATTAGAGCAAACACACCGGGTCACGAATTGGGTCTGCGGCCATAGCCACATCCTCTTTCGTGGTGAACCGGCAAGGCACACCCGACTCTGGCAGGGCATAGATTTTCACCGGGTCAATAACCTGGCGAATTGTCCATGATTCAGCCGAGAGCTTGGCCGTCCCTTTCCAGGTATTGATGTCCACAACCAAGATGGGTGAGTTCGGCGCGGAGGTCATGACAAGAAGACTGGAAGAGCCGACCACATCAGGAACAGCCGGTTTAACCGGAATGCTCAAACGACCACCTGACGCACCGAAATCATGTTGGCTCATGATCCCCATTGTCTGGCCCGGCTCGATACGCACCCCATTCACCACCAGCGGCACTTTCGCATCAGAACGGAGGGTCGCAAACACGTCGTATGAACCTGTCACGACAGCACCATCACTGAGCGTCAGCGGCTTGGTCTCGATGATCCGCTTGCCATCTGCATGAACAAATTCATGAGTGACAGCGGGGACCATAACCTTGCCATCCATCCCATCCGCCAGCATCACCTGACGCGGTTTGTACTCGAAGCCAACCGCCTTTTGAACCGCGTTGCCTTGTGCGTCCTCACCGGAAACAGTCAGCGTGTAAGATTCCCCTTCCTTCAAAGACGGGAACATTACCGGGTACTCAAGGCGGAATCGACCTTTCGACTCCTCACGCCAAGACAACTGCACCTTGTCATCGGCTGGGCCTCCGACGAGGGCAATAGAGGTCAGCTTAGGACTCGGGTCGGCAGTATCAGTCAAGGTGATTACAACATCATCCAAAGACTGGATTGGTGCTCCATCACTGATCGATACGGTTAGTGTCGGCGCTGAATTATCTATGCTCATAGCATATTGGGAGCCAGTGAATACCTGCTTAACCTCATTACCGAAAGCATCTTTAGCTACGAGAGATATGCCGGTATATGTGCCCTCTGACAGATTCTCAGCAGAAAATGTGAAAAACCAATCATTTGTGCTACTACGAAGAACTTCAGTACGAGACAACGGACGTTCTTCGCCAGTCGAGGTTATCGCAGACGCACTTGAGTTGTTAGAAATAACCCACTGGTTAACACCCCAACCGTCAAATGAATCAGGCTCACGGAAATGAGCTTTAAAAATCCGCCCATTTCGTTCTAACCCAGCAATTTCAGGAGGGTTAAGGTCATAGCAGAACGTTGCCCCAATCCGATCAGACGGAAGTTCAGGCTTCCCTTCCGGTCGAGACCAATATCCAGGCCATGAACATGAGCGCCCACTGAACGATATATCCGTATCCACTTCTGCATAAGAAGCATTTGCCGGAATTTTAGTAGTAGGCAACCAAGATCCCCATAACTCCTGAGCGTAAGGTCTCGGCTCAACATGAAATCTCAGTTTTTTATAATGGTTAACTGAGCTCATATTAATGGTTTCACCGCGGACCCACTGACCATCATCCCTAAGATATTCAACATACTTACCGATGGGAGCCAAGCTAACCGATGGATCAGCTTTCACACTGACGGATGTATTACCAAGAGAGTTCATAACCCAGTCGTAAATAATAAACGACTTAGTTTTTGTCCCATGTTGCTGGAATACATCAGCTTGCGTCTGCCGATAATCATATGTACCGTCTTCGGCAATGATATTGCCTTCAATACAGTTTTTATAATCACACCAGTTACCGCTTTGAGCACCGTAAGGTGAAGAAGGATAGGAGTTTGTTTTGGGTATCCGGTAGAGCACCCTGTAGGTATCGGAATAAATGGTCATTCCGTTCTGATAAGGCGCAAAACCTGATAGGGCCTGACCATTAACCTTAAAAGTTGAGGCCTGCGGGTTCTTAGGGTCATACACTGCTACTGGCTCAGGATTCTCTCCAGACTTTGCACCTACTGAATCCCAAGCAATAGGATAGGCTATTGACCCTTTGTTCCCTGCTTTATCCAGGGCCTCGAAATGAAGCGTATATAGATCCTCCCCATTAGGGAACACAGTGCTCCAGTTCAACAACTGGCCTTGGCCGTTGGCGTAATTAACCGAGACAACAGGACTCCTCTTGCCTTTGCTATCTACAGCATACGCCTGTATAGAGGAAACCGAAGAACCGGCATCAGATGCAGACACATCTATACCTGAAAATCGGTTAGGACCTCGCAGTAGCGTTCCATCAGAAAGCGCCCGGTTCCATTCCCCTTTTACTGTCACGTTTGCCAAACTTGGCGCTGTCGTATCGACTTGAAGCGGGTATTCATCAGTCTGAACGGAACTTCCGTCTGACGCCAGTATTTCGGCCCTTAGTTTGTAGACTCCCTCGGAAGGAGCCGGTAGTTGAAGTTCCGCACCATAGTAGGATTTTCCACCCACTGTGATGCGATCAGTAGCCCCAAGAAGGTGGCTGGTCGCTGTCGAAACCACTGTTCCATCCGACCGAATCACCGAAATCTTTACCTTTCGGTCGATACCGGCACTCAAGGCAAACGAGATATTGCCCGTTGGGTTGGCATAGTTGGCATTCGGAGTCAGAGACCGTTGCGTACCATCTGGAGCCTTAAAGGTGTATTCCAGCAGCTCTGCATGAGCAGCACCAGCGGTAAGAACCGCCAGAGCCCCAAGCATCGCCGGAATTTTAGGCTTGAAATTGATCATCGCATTCTCCATTCGTTTTGAGTTACAAGAACCCAATGCTGGAGGTTACGGGAGGGAGTGCATAAACATGGGCTGTGGAAGTGCCCTTTTTGAGCAAATAAGGAAATAGTTGGAATTTGTTATGACTGGACTTTTTGCCAAAAAATAAGGGCAGCTTTTAGGCTGCCCCTATCACCCGTTGATTAACGGCAAGGTGTCTTTTACACCCCCAGGCCATTGCTGAGTTGCACAACAGCCGGGATGACCTTCTCTGCATGTTCCAGAGTAGCAGACATGATGGATTCCACTACGGTCGGGGAGTTGTACAGGCCCATACCGCCACCGATACCCATAGCGAAAGCCATGAGGCTCTGGCGAGCGATACCACCAACAACACCGACCAGGATCATCGCACCCGCAACGATTCGACCCAAAGTACCTTGGGTCCAATCCTTGAGAGTTACCCATACGTCGTCAAACGCTGTACCACCAGTACCAGCGTGGGCCTGATCCGGCACGAGCAGGAAGGCTACCACCATCAACCCCAGGAAGAGGAAGAGTGCGTTGTTTTTACTTGAGGCATTCGCCAACTGATTTGCGTTCATCAAGAACATCTCCTATTTGGTTGTTTCAGACTTCGGTTCGTGTTGTACCGTTTGCAGCGGTCTCAAAACTGGCTCACTTTGCGGTGTGCCATCCCCAATCACCCACCTGCGCGGTTCGATTTCGGTATAGACATACCCTGTCACGATGAGATCACCATTGGTGTCCTCCCAGGGAGCTACCCAAATCCGCATAACCTGTGCTGGTGTACGAATTGGAATCGGGCGATCCGGAAGACGCGGTGCGACATAGTTGTCAATCACCGGGTCTCCGGAGCTAGATGAGTTCGCTGAAACGTTTGAGGAACCTTCGCCATCCGCTTCCGCTTTGGCCTCGACTTCCTCTGGTTTCATTGGGCGCGGGACATTTCCGTCATTGGTTGCGGCGTAAACGTCTCGCGCTGACATACACTGAACACCATTCGGCATTCCCGGACAGCTATACTCATCCTTGCCGATGTTGAACGTCGAACAGCCCGACAAAATAAGTAGCGCTGCACCCACCCCCAACATCTTTGCGGATCTTACTGCCTGTTCCTTTTGAGCCTCGCCTCTGGAACTGCCCTTTCTGGTCAAAATGTTCAAATTTTTCATTTCTTGGTTCCCCCGGTGGAACGAATTTGTAGCTTGGTTCCTTTGGTCACGATGATGTCTACCTGACGGCCAGCATCGACCTCGATAACGGGGAAGATGCCTTCGGCCATGTCGATATAGAACTGAGCGATGCGATCTAGCGCCTTACTGGCCCCCTTCACTGCTGCTCCCTGCAACATCTGGTCGGAGAACACAGACTGGTACTGGGTATTTGAGCCAGGGTTAGTGCTGACGACCGGCACAGGATTGACGTCAAAGGCTTCGGAAACGCCACCAAGGAAGCCTGCCATCAAGCTCTTGGCGATGATTTGCCCCTGCTTCGATACGACGCGACCACGGACACCGGCCTTACCGTCTTCACCCACTGCATAGGAATCCAGCTTCGCTTCTATGACCCCCCCATCATCCCGAACGCACGAGAAGGTCTCGCCACGCAGGTACGCTCGCTCTGAACTGAGATCTCCATAGCCTGAAACAATCAGGAAGCACTCACGAACATCCGCACGGAAGCGGTTAGGCAAAATAGCCTCTTTCTGAATCCTGAGGGTCGAAGGGAACGGATCTCGACGAGCACCTTGAGATGTTGGTGCGTCCATACCGTTGATGAGCACCCCTGTCAGGATGGAGCCAGAAGGTAGGTAGATAGACTCATCATCCTTGTTGTCCTTCTCTTCAACTTCTGGCGCTTTCTGCGAGTAGCTCACTATTTGGATGCCTGGTTTAGTTGCATCACGACCGTCTCCCTTGCCAGTTGCAGGAGCCCCACCCTTCGAGTCAGGAAGCGGTGCGTCCCGAAAAAAGGATGCTGGATCTTTGTAGTCGAGCTTTTTCTCCATGAACTGACCATCACCACCAGATGCACCATTAACATCGGCTCTGGCATCCTCTGATGAAGAGGATGTTTTTCCACCAGCAGCGCCGGTTTCGACTTTCTTAGCCAATTCCATGTTCTTCTGGGTCAGGCGGTCCAAATCTTGACGAAGGCGGGTCATCTCACGGCCAACATCACTGGATTTCCCGGCAGTGGTTTTGGTTTCCTCCAGCTCTTTCTTGACTCGTTCCAGCTCCTTTTTCAGGTCGGAGTTTTCACGAGACACCATCTTCACATCGGCAGACAACGAATCTATCCCGATCTCACGGGTGTTTTTGTCTGTGAGAACGTGCTTGATGGTTTCTTGGCGACCGCGCTTCTCTTCTTTCTTGGGTTCACCAGAGAACATTGTCACGACCGCAAAAAGAACGAAGACGCCGCCAGCGATAGACACCCAACGCTTCTTGTTGGGGTCTAACTGTGTCCAAAATCGCTTAATCATTGGGCACCTCCCAGCAGCGATGGACGCTTAGACGTTGGTGCGAGACCACGCTTCTGCTTCTTCGCCACATAGATCTCCGTCTTCTGGCCGGGCTCAAGCACGTTAAGCGGCCACGTAGTCACCGCAGCCACATCCCAGCTCCCACACAACGCCTCTTTGAACTCAATAGGCTGATCAGAGACGTTCAGGGCGACACCGATGAACACGTTAAGGTGGTGGCCCATCATGTATTGCCCCTTGCTAAAATCCACCTTTACCCCAGGATGAGCGCAGCTCGGCACCGCAGCACCAGCAGGGATGCGGTTCAACGTGTAACCTTGAGGGACTTCACCAAGAGCAATCTTTCGGAATACTGACCGGATGGTTTCGACATAAGGCTGGCTCTGTTCCCAGGTCTCAGCCTTGGTATTGGCAAAAGCACCAGTGATACCTACACCACCATCGAGCTTGAGAAAGACTTCTCTGGGCGGAATACGACGGGGAACCATCGTCAGGCTGAGAGCTTGGGCTTCCGAGCCTTTTTCAGTAATGAACATAGTCACCGGATACTGCTTATCCGTGGCGACATAGACCACATTCTCTTTGATGCAGACCTCACCACACTGGCCGTTATCCGTCGCCCCGGTCAGAGATGTTGAAACGATCTCAGGATTGCTGAAAGGCGTGACGATTCGGTTCGGATGACCAACGGCTATCGGGATGATCTGGTTAACCCCCGGCTTCATCGTCAGTAAGGGGTTTTCATTCATGCTGCCCACAACCTCATGGGAGCTTTGTCCTGACGTCACAGGGGCAGGAACATCCTTTTTCATAACACTGGCCGGGACAACAGGAATGTCATCCGAGGCATAGGCCATTGAAGTTCCAAGCGCCAAGGACAGCGCCAGGAGCGAAAGTTTAGCGTTGTTCTTCATGCTTTCTCCGGTTTTCTTCTTTGCGCTGGAGTTGCTCCAAAACAGTTTTGGTGCGTGGCTTTCCTACATAGGTGTCGATGTAGTCCAGCACGGGCGCGTAGTTTGAAATCTTGATGGCGAACTCGTAGGAGCGTTCGCTACGCTCTTCGTTAGAAGAAGCCCCTTTGACGTAGGAATATCCGTAGACAAACACCTTGTCGCTCTTGGGCTCGTACTCAACAAAACGCGGCTCAAACCGCATGGTTACGCGGTCGTTCTTGATCTGTTGAGCTTGAATTTCGATGGCATCAATCACGTCCTGATAGATGCTCGGGGAGAGAAGCGGGGTGATCCGTTCTTTCACAAAGTCAACGGTTCCTGGCGTCACATTGCCAAGGAGCTGAGCAAAAGCGAAACCCCAAGCCTCTTTATAGGACTGAGAGGCGTTATTTTTCGTCACCCAGGCTTCTTCCGTGAGCGTGAAAGGCTGGATAGTGACGATGGTTTCCTTGCTGAATACTTGGACCACCAGCAGGAAAACGATAGCAATAAGACCACCCTGGAAGATTCGTCCCCACTTATTTTCTGTTTGGGTCCCTTCCCAGGTCTTGAGATACTTTTTCAGGTTCAAGGCAAATACCTCCGGACAAACGGATTCTTGAGAGATTTGGCCTTGGTCATGATGAACCCGGCCCAGTAGATCATGTGGAGCAGGTATCCATCCGGATGGTTATCCCTGAATCGGCGATAAAGGTTGGTTACAAGTAACCCCCCCAGAAAGCAGATCAGGGCCTTACCGATGATGACCCCTATCGTTAGCCCCAAAAGCATCGGGGCCAACTCATCTGCGCTCCACAACAGCAGATGCGGGGGCTCATCGACCCGGCGCGGTATCTTTACAGGCTTCATAGCAACCCTCTTCTTTTCCTAGTGGCCTGTATTCTCATTCAGGGTCACTGATTTTCTGCCACGGCTTCGCGCCCTTTTCGGGCACTTCCAGCGACAAATAAAAAAAGGCGGCCTAAGCCGCCTTTTTTGCGTTTACTGGATCGGTTATTGATTTTGAGGAACCGCTTCCGAATGTTTTTCCGAAGCCGCAACGCTAACTTCATTGGCTGGTCGGGCCACCCCCAGAGTTTTCACTTCCTTGTTAGCATTGGCTTTAAACTTGAACATCAGACTGTACGCCGCCAGCAGGAAGAAGCTGAGAATGCCCCAGTAGGTCTGAACCGTGCCCAGAGCCTTGGCCGGGTCACTTGCAGCTCTGTTGGCCGTATCAGCAGCCAACTTAACCCACTGACTCCAGTCAAAACCTGCCGCAAAAGCAGACAGCCAAAACGCGACGGCCACTGGAACGATGAAGATGCACATCAGCACCGCGTTCATCAAAAACCAGAAAAATTGTTTATTAAGGTTCACACTTCCTCCCATTAACCTAGAAAATTGAATGCGTGTTCCAGGTTCATCCCTGCAACAACACCTATAACGAACATCACCTGCCAGACAAGGAACTGCCAGGAGATGAATGAACCAGATGAGCTTTCGCTTTCTCTGACGTGAGCTTGTGCGGACATAGACCCTCCAAATAACTTGTCGTCATCACGGAGTAATCGTCTCTTAATTGATCAATCTAGGAACAGTGCTGTTACGGCCCATTTTGGGCACTTTATGGAGGTTTATTCGAGGAGATGATAAGAGCGGGAGGCGAAAAACTTTCACATGTGAAAGTTCAAAGCGGCCAATGGCCGCTTGTTTCACACTGTTCTATTGTAACGGAGTTCTCGATAAGCATCCCATGCTTGCTCTGATGAGACACCTCGACAACCAACATCTGTGGCGCACTCAAGGTCCATCTTGTACTGCTTAACCTTCTGGTCTGCTGTATCGCCCCAGCTCATGGCTGATGGGTACTTGGAAACACTAAACACATTTTCAAGTTCAGCCTGATAGTCGTCGTTTTGTAACAGAGGTTCGGTTTCACCATCATCCCAGCGAATGTAAGCCTTACCCTGGAGAGCCTTCAAATGCAAAGGCACCAGTAAGGTGGAAATCACTTCGTCAGCCCTGATGTCTTTGTAAGCACACCAGTGAGGTTTAACGGTGATCACACCATTTACCAAAACGATGTCACACGCCAGTGTCGCTTCAACATTATCGTTAACATCCTGCCGAGCGTAGATCTCCACGAAACCAACCTGCTCTGGAACAACCTTGTCGATGAAGCTCCAAAAGCTGGGGTACGACGTTCCATCGCTGAGCGTCAACTGACCGTCATGCTCTTTCAGCATACGGTTCAGTTGTGCAGTGAAGAACTCTGCCGACACTTTTCTTGCCAATGGTTCCATATCACTCAGTCGTAGAGTGGCTCCTGCACCCCCCTCATACACCTCTCCAAAAAAGAAATCTCTCTTACGCATTAGACTTTGCCTCCTTTAATCGCTTGCTGGGTCAGCTTGATCCAGTTCAACGGGTTTTCACAGTCAACATGGTTGCCAGCGGCACCAACTACCGTTTTGTATGCCTCCGAGCCTGCCGCTGTGTGTACTGCCAGCATAAACGAAAACATAGGGTCATTTTGCATGGTGCCAATCATCATTGCACTGGAAGTGTCTTTGAGCTGGCAGTTTTCAACCCGCAGATTGAGTACATCTTTTGCCACCATCTTACAGTCGGGACACACCTTCTCAAGGTTCTTGAGCTTTGCGTCGTCATTGAGCACATCAGGAGCCGCGATGGCAGTACCGGCCATACACAGCCCCAGTGCCAGCAGTTTGAGTTTATTGGTTACTTTCATGGTTCCTCTCTATATCGTTCCAATTTCGTTTCGGTAAAAGAACAGTGGCCCAGTGACTGTTCTGAGTTCCGGCGTTACTTGCTTTACTCTTGAGCAAATATGCTGCTTGAAAAAGTTGTGGTATCCGTACAAAGCTGGGCGTGTAAAAACGGAATAGATAATGAGGGTGATGGCCGCACCAGCGGCCCACCCGATCACGTCCGGAGAGATAAGTCCTGGCACGTCTGAGATACGTTCTGGTTCAACCAAGCGGCACACCACCAGCACCCAGAACCACATTACCGGCATCACAAAGATCATCTTTCCGACGCAAGCAATGAGCACCTTCACCAAATTCAAGCTCTGCGCCCAGTAAAGCCACAACGCAGACAAGGATTGGCGACGTATCACCTGGTAGACGTTCAATGGGATGTCGCACAGATGCACCCCATCTTGATTTATAACGGAGTAGCTCATCCTCCCTCCCTATACCCGTTTCTGGAGGTTGCCGAACGTCAGGCCAACCAGGACACAGCACGTCATCATTGTCATCGGGATGACAACCGGATCGAGCGCTATGGGGATGAAGAACGCGATGAACAATCCGGCCATCAGGTACATCGTTCCGCGAACGCTATAACGATGGAGAACCGGACTCGCATAATCGAAGTTGGTCCGCTTAATTCGCCATGTCATCATCCCGTCATATACCGCAGGTACGAACAGGATCAGCATATAGGGAGCCCACGCGGCTAACAGCGCCAACCGTGTGTAGAACTGGTAAATGACGTTGACAAAGGCTTCCATGCGGCCTTTGACCCACACAAACCAGCCCTTGCCCATATCCTGCATCCCCTTGGACTTCTGGCGCTCCTCTTCTGATGGGATCAGCGTTTGGTACATCCCCTCATAGAAGCCTGAATCAATAACGCTCGACCTGAACCAGGTAGATGCTTTGTTCTGTATCCAGTCTCTTGCTTCGACACCAAGACTCTGTTCCACCAGCACGGATTCCCTTTTGATGGCTCTGTCTGTCCAGTCGCCAGGGATCAGCAGCAATATTGCCAGCAACTCAATAACCAGCAGCCATGCGACCAGCAACCACGGCTTCTTCATAGTCGGTTCTCCTTAAAACAGTTTTCACGCTCTCACAGGTGATGAGCTCATACAGCAAGCCACGCAAAGAGGTCTCATCCTCATGGGGCTGCGGGTTAATGGATAGTTCTCCTGGATGGGAAGAAAGCCACAGTGAGAACGACTCTCCTGAATCGACAGACCATGAATCACCGCCACTATCGACAATTTGCACTTCCAACGCCCGGCAGGTTTCGGTGATCAGGGTTTCCAGAAATGCCCCAATTCTGGCCGGGTCTTCATATTTCTCTCTCTGCTCATGAAACACGAGCTGGCTGTAGCGATGCAGAGCTTCTTCAATGATCGGGTAAATCACAGGCTCCTGATTAGCCTTAATCCCGTCTGTGATGTAGCAGCTCAGCTTCTCGATGATGGCCTCCGATGCAGGCCAGTCGAATTGGAGGATGCTCAGGATGTGAGCGTTCTTGCGGCCACGACTTTTCAATTCATTCATAACCCTGTCGAAAGGGTTCACATCGACCATGATGGCTACCTCGTAATCTCTATACTTCTTGTCACACATAGCTCTGCTCTTACTGGGTCAATATGGGCAGACGGCCTTTTACGATTGTTCCGCCTGAAATTTTGGCTATGTATTCCAGGTTCGGAAGCATTCCCAATAACTGGGCTGGGAACAGATCAGCTTCCTCCTCCATCAAACGCTCGCCTTGGTTGCCTCCGTGCATAATGGGCTCCTTGCCATCCGAGTTCTGGCCTTGAGTCCGCATGACGTACTTGAGCCGGGTCTTCGGCAGGTTATCCGCGATATACTCCTGGGTTTCACCATCGACGATACGCAGAGCAAACGTGTTGTTGATGTTCCCCAACACCTGGAGCGCTTTGTCTTTGCTACCCAGTCGAGCTGCGAAGTCAGCAAAAGTCTGAGTTGCAACGAAAAGACGAAGTTTCGCACCGCGACCTTTGTTCAGGAGCTGGATGAACGGGTCGTTGATCACCTCGGCAGCCTCATCAACAAAGATATTTACGGGTCTGTTGTTGACGCCGTAGTTGTATCTGTCACCGGCAACCGCTGTCAGGTCTGACAGGAAGATGGACCCCATAGCACTACCAACCATGTTGTCGGTCAGGGAGTCGAGCCCCAGATAAGCAACTTGAGCGTTGTTGATGATTTTTGCGGAATCGGTGATCTGGCGTTCGTCGCTCAGATCAGATGAGTCTGGAGACAGCAGAGGGCCTAGCTCCCCGGACGTCAGCATATTCATGATCGGCAGGAGGTTCGCCACCATCTTGGAGAAGTGGGTTTGGTCGTGCTGGAACATCGACAGCAAGCCTTCCAGGTCAGAGTTCGGGTGCTCAGGTTGGATGATGTCGTAGTAGAACTTCATCAACGCGAAAGCGATCTTCTCACGCGAACCGTTTTTGGCTTTTTCCAAGTAAGCCGCTGCTTCTGCCTCCCAGTCGGGCATAACTCGCTCTGAGTAAGCCTGAACGGCCTTGATGACCAAGCCAGCAGCGCCACCTTCAAGGAATCGGCGGAGCTTTGTCAGGTTGGGACGATCATGAGTGATGACCAAGCCCTGAGCGATGTTGTTCAGTGCCTGCCATCCAAATGATTTGAACGGGTCGGCCCCTGCTTCGGACGGGATCAACGCTGCCAAACGACTTGCGATTTCAGTCACGCGGGTGAAGTTACGCAGAGGGTCGATACGCACCGACTCTTCCGGGAATGCTGGATGAAATGAGACGAATCTTTCCGGCTGCCCCATAGCTTCACAGGCACGTCGGGCATTGTCCCGCATCTCCTTATCCCCTTTCGGGTCTATGATGATCACGGCTTCCCCACGCAGAATGGCCTGTGAAATCAGGATGTCGAACATACGGGTCTTGCCCGAGCCGGTGGTCCCAACGATCAGCGAATGCCCCTCAGTGTGCTTGAGTGGCTGCATCAGCTTCTCTTCTTTGGGCTCTACCCCGTGAATCCAGGGCTGGCCGATTGGCAGCTCCTTTTTCTTACCCTGTATCTTCCGGACAACCTTTTTGACCGTGGACTCTCTCCCTACGATGGAAGTCCAGTCGCGTTTCAGGATCTCAAACACGCGCTGGGCATGGCGGTTTTCCCACAGGAACCCACTACCAAGCCACATATCGTCCGGCGTGTCCTTGATGTACTTTTGGAGCTCCGCAATGGAAATAAACTCCAGATCACGCCCCTTCAAATGCTTTTGGAGCAGGTGAAGTTTGATAGCCTTGGGCAAACGAGCCATCGCCATCACGCCACAGATCCCCGTCATCCAATAGAATGGCTCCGGCGGCATCGTGCTGACTTGCTCTACGGCCAAAGCCGCGCCGGAGGCGGCAAGCCAGCCTGCTACAGCATTTTTTTCATAGTTGGGCCGCCACGGCATCTCGTAGGCGAGCGGGTCATAACTCATTGTCATGTTTCATTTACCTCTAAATACAATTTTCCCTGACGTTTCTTGAGCAAAGGGCGTCTCTGTGCCCGGCTCAGCATCCCGCAGAGGATGTGTTTGCTGATGCCGATGTTTTCACCGGCAATCATGTCGAAGGCTTTGTCACTGGTTACTAAGCAGCCATCCTCTTCCAGGACAGGTGTCACGAGCCATCGGCCCGAGCGTTTTTGGATCATGTCCTTGAGCATCTGGAGTGCTTTCTGAGGCGTAACACCAGACGGCAAGAAATCTTCCGCGTTGATGTCTTTCGGGTTTGTTTTCGCCTTAGGCGGCTCAAACTCCCTAACCTCTGGATCTTCCCTTTCTCGCACCTCGACGTGTCCCAATTCCTTCTCACGCTCAACTTTGGGCTCAGGAGCCACCGGTTGAGCCTCCCGCTTAGGAAGGCGAGCCACGTTCTGTTTTTCTTGGACCGGCTTGCGCTGTTGCTCTTCAACCGGAGAAGTAACATCGACCTTCTTCTCCTTCGGCTGTGGCTGGGAGTCCTTACCTTTCGCCTTTTGTTCAGGCGAGGCTTTACCGGCATTAACCTCAGGCTTCTGCTGCTGCGCCTTTTTTCGGCTTTGTTGTTTCGGTGCAGACTTATTTTTGCTTGCATCCAAGCCAGGGGGAGAGACGAGCTCAAAGGCATCCTGGTATCCACCCATTGACGCCTCGGCATCCTTAATGGCCGCCACGACTGCATCTGAAAGCTGCTCCGCCAGTACAATTGCCTTCACTCCGCTGAAATCACGAACTTTGCGACCTGGCATAATCGGGTCCGGAACAATCGCGTTGGCGTGGGACAGCTTCGAGAGAACCTCTGACGGCGCACCCAGCGACCGAGCGCCATCCGGGTACAAAATGACGGCTTGCCCCTTCATCAGGCATAGGACTTCGCCCAGCGTCGTTTTACCTTCCAAAACAGGCATGATCGCTTGTTCAAGCAACGCCGATGCTTCCCCGTATCCAGACAACATCTCAACGAGCAAGGTCTTTGCGTCCTTCTCATGCTGATTAACGTTGTCCGTATGCGGCATTTCTGGCGTGTGCGTTGGTTGTTCTGGTGCGTCAGTCAGCATAGGGAGCGGCTCAATCGCCCATGATGGCGGTTCATCAGAACCACCGAACATTGGAAAGTCATCGCCCTGCAGGGAGTTTTGTTCTTGTGGAACGAAGTCCTGTTTTGGCTGCTCCTCTTGCTTTCCGGGCATTGCCACATCTGGGATTTCTGAGTTTGTTGCGTCAGTGCTGGTTGTCTCTGCCGATGCGTTGAATGCGTCAAACGGGAAGTCGATGTCCCCCAGTCCACCCCCAACATCCTTGAGTGCTTGTAACGGATTGTCGTTTGCCAAAGGTGGTGCGTTTTTGGCAATGTCCTGAGGGGACAGATCCTCTTTTGCCTCTGGTTTATGGGGTTGTTTCTCCGTATCACTCTTCGGTTTTGCTTTGCCCGGTTTGCTCTGCGGCTTACCCTTCTTGCCAGCGTCAGGCTTAGATGATTCCGTTGGTCCCGCATCTTTTTGCTCTGGCTTCTCCTCGACAGCATCGGAGGTGCTTTTCAGCATCTCCATCGCATCACCAAAGCCAAGGCCAGCTAGAGCTTTCTCTGCTTCCTGCTCTGCGGCCAACATGTCATCGTTCAGAGCTGCTTCACCTTCCTCTTGGTCGTCACCGTCATCGGCTTCCTCAGGATCAACGAACTCAATCTCAGCGTCCTCAACATCACCAACAACTTCCGCAGCAACAGCCGCAGGAGGCTCAGTCGTAAACACCAGGTCGTTTGATTCGAGTCGGAGCATCAAGATCTTCACCGAACCCGCCGCCTCCTGGAGCATCTCAGGCAAAACTTCCCAGTAGCGGTAGTACGCACGTTCACCCTTCTCCTGCACCGTGTTTGGTACAGCAAAACCACGTTCGATGAGAATGTCGGCCAGTGTGTCAGGGTCTCGTGGGATACCGGGGATCTTGTCGTGGCTGATCAAGTCATAAAGGTCCCCAAGCTGTTTCCAGGCAATGAATACACCTTGGTTGAGGTGCCAGACTTTCGCGCCTGGCTCATTGACCTTCCATTTTCCGGTTTTAACCAGGCGGCGGATGGCATCGAACACGTAACGCTCGACGGGCACACCATAGGAGAACTCGTCCACATCGAGACGACTCTGGCGAAGGTCCCGTGAGACGCTCTCTTGGTCAGCGCGAAGCATCAGCTTGGTCACAGGCTGATTGACGCTGGTTCCTGAGATAGCTTCCAGCATCGCTTCCATGATGGACGGGCCAGACTTGGACAGAAACTCCCGAGTCTCAGCCGGAATAATTCGATCCACCGCCAGCAGCGAGAATTGCTCATGTCTTTTGTGTCGCTTGTCGCGCCACCGGATAAAGTAACGGTCGATTTCGTGACGGTGTGCCCAGTCATGAAGTGACTCCGAATACGGGTTCCATGTGATTGACCCGTCTTTGTCCGTAATGGACACATCCGAGAGCGGTTTACCCACATCATGCAGCAGCCCAGAGAAACAGCTCGCCAGTCTCCAACGCGGCTCATTGTCACGGCGTTCCCGAGGCGTCCCCTCGATGGAAAAGATAACTGACTCAGATGCCTGAGCTGCCCAGAAGGCCACTTCAAGCCCATGTCGGAACAGACCACCAGCGCCACGGTGGTGGTGTGATTCGGAAGCTGGCAACAGGTGAACAAACGCGGCATACCGCTAGATCACCGGCAAAACAAGCCGGTTGAAGTCGTCCACAGTGAAACCGAGAGAGTTCCGCACTTTCTCAATCAGTTCAGCTTGGGTTGCCAGTATCTTGTCTAGTGGGGCCACTGGCAGGCCCTTGGCAAAAGGTGGGTATCGAGGGATTTCTTCATCTTCCACGTCTTTAAGCGGCAACACTCTGGCGCTCGGCGCGGTCTCGATCACTCCACTTCGCCCACCAAATAACTTGTTAAGGGCTTTCAGCATGTAGGTTGACCATATTCCTATCGTATTTCTCGTCGCTACATGCTCTCAAAACACCTTTAGATCGCACACACGCCTATCTGTCCAATTTGGGCAGTTTGAGAAACCAGCTTTCCATCCCCCCCCTTTTAGAATGGGCTCATCGACAATTTTTGATGAGGAACGACACGATGAGACAACTGATAGCAATTCTGGGAGTGGCAATTCTGGCCGGGTGTGCCTCTAACGCCCCCGAGCAAAAGCCTCAGCCCCAGACTGCCCCTGCCGAAAATGACAAACCTGCCCGAGTTAGCCGGGAACTGTCGATGGCATGGGACAACATGGGGCGCGGTGGTGCTGCATTACGTCAACCTGGTTATATCCATGTGCTGGGCGACGGTAATGTCAGCGCAACGATGAACAAGGTCAAAGATGACTCCGCTGGTTCAGATAAAACTCCAGCAGGGATCAAGCAGCACGGGGATGTGAACGAAGCCATCAATACCTTCAAGTCCATGAATAAAGGCAAAGGCTACTCGCTGTACGAGTTGTCACGCTGGGAACGCTATTGCGATGGCGGCAAAGGTATGGACGAGCACGATTGGCGCTTTGTGGAAGCCGAGGGGACTACAAACATCCCCAAGGATGTTGTAACCGGCTGCATACCACCTACCCACACCTATCAAGATTATCTGAATGCCTGGACGCACTTTTGCACCAGCCAGGCTGTAACTGACGCAGATCGCCGCATTGTGCGCGAGTCCGTGCGTCCCTATTCAGTGGTGAACCCATGCAAAGCTCTGAAATAAGAAACCAGACAGAGCCAAGCCGTAAGGCTGAGCTCTTCGACGCTTTATCAATCATGCTCCAGGAGGCCGGTTCGAGGGGTAATTCCCGCGAAGCGGCCTATGTCATTTCTGGAGTCCTCGAAAACCTCTCCAGAGACTACCCCGAAGTCAAAGGTCTGGCCCAAAGCTGGGCTGAGCTGGCGAATCTGGAATCAAAGATGAGAGGAGCTGCTTAATGGACCTTTATATCTGCGAGAAGCCTTCTCAGGCCAAAGATTTGGCTGGCGTAATGAAGGCCTCCCAACGAGGTGATGGATTTCTCCATGATGGAGGAAACCGCGTTATTACGTGGGCGTTCGGCCACCTGCTGGAATTGTATATGCCAGACGATTATGACGAACGCTACAAGTCATGGTCACTGGAGACCCTCCCTATTGCACCAGAGTCATGGCGGTACAACGTTCGCAAGAGTGCGTTCAAACAGTACAAAATTGTTGAGGGACTGGTCAAAAAGGCGAGCACCATCTACATCTCAACGGACTACGACCGAGAAGGTGAGGCTATCGCCCGTTCGCTTCTGGATCGATTCCGCTACTCTGGCCCTATTCGCCGGGTTTGTTTGACGGCTCTCGATGAGTCAAGCATCAAGAAAGCGCTGAACAACGTAAAGGATGGCAAGGATACGGTCTCACTCTACTACGCCGCATTGGCACGGCAACGCGCTGACTGGTTGGTAGGCATGAACGTGAGCCGCCTCTACACAGTGCTGGCCCGAGATGTCGGCTTCAACCACACTCTTCACGTTGGCAGGGTTATCACCCCAACCGTCGCTCTTGTTTGTCAACGGGACCGAGAGATCGCCGGTTTCACCCCCTCACCATACTGGACTCTGGGTGTGAACGTGTCCGTACAGAATGGACAGTTTGCCGCCCAATGGATACCACCAGAAGAGTGCAGTGACGAGCAAGGCCGGTGCGTCAATAAGGCCTATGCCGAGCAGGTAGCCTCCCAGGTCAATGGTGCCAATGCTGTTATCAGCAAAGCAGAAACCAAACCAGGTAAAGAGTCAGCCCCCCTCCCCTTCGATCTAACGTCGCTGCAACAATACGCAAGCAAACGATGGGGATACACCGCTCAGCAGGTACTGGATGCAGCTCAAGCTCTGTACGAGACGCACAAAGCGACCACCTACCCTCGTACTGATAGTCGTTATCTACCCGAGAGCCAAAAGGAAGACATTCCGGACATTCTCCAGGCGCTCATTTTGTCCGATCAGAACGTCTCTGGGCTGGTGGCTGGCGCAGATCCTCATCGCAAGGCCAGGGTATTCAATGACGCCAAAGTGACCGCGCACCACGCGATCATTCCAACACCGGCCAGAACAGACATCAGTGCCATGTCTGAGATCGAGTTCAATCTTTACGACGCCATCCGTCGTTTCTACATCGCGCAGTTCTACAGCGAGTTCGAGTTCACCAAAACCTCCATCGAGGTGCAGTGTGGGCGTCACCTCTTTGCGGCCTCTGGTAAGACACCTGCCAAACAAGGCTGGAAGGTTTTGTTTGCTTCTGATAGTGAAAGCAGTCCCAAGGACGAGGGGGAAGACACCGACGCGCCGGTTGAACAAGAGAAGCTCCCCAGGGTTAGCCAGGGCGAACCCGCTTTGCTTAATGGTGCCGAGCTGGCAAACAAAATGACGCGGCCAGCACCGCACTTCACCGAAGCCACATTGCTTGCCGCGATGGAGAACATTGCCCGGTTCGTGACTGAGGAGAAGTTCAAGCAAATTCTCAAAGACACAGCCGGTTTAGGCACTCCAGCAACACGCGCAAGCATCATCCAGGGCGCTGTTGATAAAGGCTACTTCAAACGTCAGAAAAAGGTACTGCTTGCAACTGATAAGGCTCATGCGCTTATCGCAGTGCTTCCACCAGCCATCAAATCACCCGGCATGACTGCGGCTTGGGAGCAGGAGCTTGAGAAAGTCGCCTCCGGCTCCGGGAATATGTCTGTCTTCATGAAGCAGATTTCCACCTGGATCTGCCAAATGGTTGAGCAGCTCAAAGTGGCCGCACCGGTTCTGACCAAAGAAGGTGGCGCGATGGCTAAAGCCTTCGAGGGCGCTAAGCCGCCTTCACACGAATGCTTCAACTGCGGTGGAGAGATGCACCGGATCAAAGGGAAGAACGGATTTTTCTGGGGCTGCCAGAACGAGGCTTGCAAGAAGACGTTCCCAGACAACCGAGGGAAACCCGAGAAGCGTATCGCGGCTGAGGATTGTCCAGACTGCCCAGATTGCGGTAGCCCGATGCGTCTCAGGAAAGGAAAAGCGCCCGGCAAGAAGCGAGCTTCTAAGTTCTGGGGCTGCACCGCCTATCCCGATTGCAAAGGCACTATGCCCTTCAAAAAGTCGGACTTTATGGATTGATAGAGGAATTAAGTATGTTTGGAACAATCATTTTAACTGCGATGCTCACCACCAGCTCAGCCACTGCCGAAGATGCAGGGAAGAACATCGCCTCAGGCTTGGCGGCGGCATCCGCCAGCCAAATGGGGCAGGCCGTAATGCCAACTTTAGCTACCAGCTCGGCCATTGCAAAAAGCGCAGGTAAAGGCATGGTGTCAGGTTTGGCTGCGGCGACTGCCAGCTACATTCCCCAAGACGAGCTGAGCTTTACTCGAAGCTATAAGAACTCTGAGGCTGTGGATATGGCAAAGGGCCTGGGGACATTGAAAGAAGCGCCTGAGTTTCTCTACGTTGTTACAGACGTAAATGCCAACATGGCGGTCAAATGCAAGCGCGTCTGGGAGCCTCAATCTCTGGCTTTAAGTCCAGTGATTGTTGAGCTGGTGGAACTACGTAAGACGAACAACAAAGACAGCTACGAACAAGCACTATCCCACCTCGATTGTTCAATGTTCACAGACTAAAACAATTAAGGGGCCGATGGCCCCTAATTTTTAATAACCCAATTTCTTTTGATACCTGATTTTCCTACCAAGCACAGTTGTCATACACCATTCAATTCACATGGATAGCGAATACTTCAACCGGACAATCTCCAAAGTGCGGGTGCGTTATAACACTCCTTGAGAAGCCACGCCAAGGGCGAATCTCTATCCTGGACATATCTCCAGCCTTTGGGTAGCCACACTTAACATGGACTTCATCATACTCGCGCCCCTCTAGTCTTTTTATCCAGTAGTCTGTAACGAGGCGATATTCATCTGGTTTTTCTCCAGATTTGATCTGATCGAAGTAAATCTTTTTTACGGGCAGATGAAGTATTCTCTTTTTCATAATCACCACCTGATAGCCCATCAGACTATCTAACTATTCGACAAAACATCCCTTTTTCAATTTCTGTCTCTCTCGCCTCATGGGCCAATACAATATCCGCGATAACACGAATATTCCCTTCATAGTTGCGAATGGCCGCATCCCTCATCGTGTCTAAAGTGTCCTGACACTTCGCTCGCCTGAATTTAACGAGCCAACTTTGCCGATCTATCTTGTCCACACCAAATCCCATTTAGCGAACCATGTATCCAGCTTTTTTGGCCGCAGCATCAAGCTCGGAGGAGAAGTTAACGTCGGACTTTTCTGCCGCGTTATAGAGGGCTCCACACTTGGGCCATGAGCGTCCTACCAGTTTCATCGCCAACGCATCCGCCAGCATTTCTCGGATCTGTGTTTCAGCCTCACCAAAATCGGCCAGAGTTTCGTCTATGCCCGACTCTTCCATCAGCTCGATGAGCTGTGGTTGTTTGAGCCAGACGCCTGTTTGCATTTCCAACTGATCTCTTGCATCGGCCACCAATTGGCGTTCAAGGGTTACGCCATTCACGGTCTTAACAAATTGCTTTGGCTGACGCTTTACCTTTTTTGGCCTGGACACATCAGAGATAACCGTCCCCGGCTTCCCACGCAGTTCACGCGGCAACGGTCCACTTAGCCCCAGAACTAAGCGACGAGCGTACTCATGCTCGTATGGTTTCAACCCTCGACCTTCACGGTACATTTCAGTATCCACCAGCAGATCACCGCGCAGCCTCGCATTTTTCCGCACTTGTTCGGACAAGACCGATTTACCCTTCCCGCTGGCTCCCATTACGAGCGAGTGAGATTCTACTTTGTTATCAAAAAACATAATTCCGCCCCCAAGGAGGTGTTGCTATAAAACATGGTTTGAACATCCGTATTTTCACGGCAATAACCGCCGGATAATGCAAGACTCCCAAACCTAAATAGGTCTCCAGGTGATGACATCGAAGTCATAGCTGACTTCCGAGTTGTCGTCCGCCGTTCGCCACGAACAATCATCTTCCTGAACATGGATCAAGTCGTACTCAACAATTTTGCCCGACCAACATCCTTTAAGCTGGCAATGAACAGGCACACCGACGACCGGCATCTTGTCGTTGACGCTGATCCACGGTTCTTGCTTTTGATCCAGATCCACCGGTTAGTCCTCTATGAACGATTTAATGGATCGCCCATCAAAAAACAGTTTCCCAGTTCCTGATACCGAATGTACTTCTGGAGCTGCCTTCCCTTTCAGGAGTTTCTGATAGCGCACCGCGTCTTTGAGCTCAGAGATCCTGACGCCAATGAGTGTGGCCGTCTCCTCAACTGTTAAAATACGGTCCCAAAAGCTGGTGGCGCTGTTATTGCGCCCACCGATACTCTGGGCAACGCACTCTGTTCTGGCCGCTTTTCCCTTTGCCATTGGCAATGTCCTCTTCATTCTTCTCAGCCCCCAGCTTACTCAGTATTTCAGCTTTTGTAGCGCGATGGCCGCGCATTAAAAGAGCATTCAGCAGGTATCCAGTGAACACCTCTGTACTCGGCATACGGTCAAGCAACTCAACATACTGCTCATCCGTCAAATCATGGATCTCACAATATTTTTCCACCGCCTTTTCGTAGGCTTCTGCGTAGCCATGAGTGGAAATCCTGAAAGCAATATCCCCATTGCCGTAGCCTGGCTTTGTGACGAGAAAACAAGGCGCGAAGTAGGTTCTCTTCACCCCCATCCGGCTCCGGTTCTCAATGCTGATATAAGCCCTCAGCCCCTCAGCAATGATGTTTGGCCCGGAGTTGCGTCGCCGCTTACAAGTCTTATTCTGACGCTTCACCTCTTCTGCCTCAGCTTCCCACTTTCGGTCCAAGCTGTAGGCCAGCCGGTGAGCTGTTGCGTAGGAATACTCTCTCAAGGAGAAGTATTCCTGCCGGTAATCATCCGCCACCCCAACTGTTCGTGCGACACGGAACCCGACGAAACCGGCGTCATGGGTTCCCTCGCCGTAGTAAATGACTGCCATTATCTACCTTCCTTACTTCTGATACCGTGCTGCACCACGGTATGGCGACCGCAATTCACATTCAGGTGATCCCGAACTGCGGCCATGACCGCTGAATGCAATCTGTAATCCACACTCTGCCCAAGCGTTTCTGTCGCTTGTTCTTTTGCCATCCACGAAACATCAAAGCTATCAGGTATCGACATCAACTCCTGAACCAGATCGACCGATGGCTTGTAAATGCGGCCACCGTCTTGGATGTACACTGCATCCTTTACCCCACGATCCTGAGACTTGAGGATGGTCGGGCAACTGGTGCTTTCTCTCGTCAAGAACGCAGGCATCCTGCGAGAAGTTGACTCTCTGGCCTGAATTGACTTCAACACTGTGACGTCAGCACAATCCCCGAGGTGCTTCTCGATCACCGGCCACAATCGTCCACCAGCTCTCTGCTCAGGTTTCGGTGGAACGAACCCAGGGAAGACCGACGCCACCATGTAATAGCGTTCTCGCCCCTGGTAAGCGCCGAAATCCAGACCGTTCAAGACCATCTCAGTGAGGAAGTACCCCATCCGCCGCAGTGTCGTTCCCATCATCGCCCCGGCTCCGGATGCTTTGAAGTTCGGGACGTTTTCCACCAGCACGACGGCAGGGTTCACGACCTCGATCTGTTTTAGTGCCGGGTAAACCATGTCGAGCATGGTGGAGAGATCCTCAAGAGAACGCTCTTTGTCCCTTGGACTTTTGGCGTTTGAGTGGTCATCACACCCCAACGAGTAATGGGCCAAACCAATTGGTGGGCACTCCGCCAGCAAGGCTCCAAGGCGATCCAGCTCCAGGTGATGAATGTCTTCATTCAGCAGGATACGCGGGGAGCTGTTCACCAGCGTATTGAGCGCATGTACTTCACTCAGGTTCCGCCCGGATGCTCTGTCTCTGGCTTCAACTGGACGATGCTCCAAAACAATCTCAGCCTTCCAGCCAAGCGCTTCCATAACATGAATGTCTACCCCGCCAGTCAATGCCACAAAGGCACGGAAAGGGCTGGTTTTTCTGAACCGATCCGCAATGGCAAAGGCTCTGTTTGCGACAGGAGTGAAGACTACTCGGCCTTTTCGCATTTCGACGTGGAAACGCTCTGTATAGCGAGGGAAGCACTTATCTATGAGCCCTTGTCCAGAAAACTCAATAACGGTTTCCAGCGGGTTGTTGGAGCGACTCTTTGGTTGATACCGGCGCTGATAAACCTGGTGTGTCTGTAGTTCATCGGTCGCTGGGATCACCGAAAAACCGCCCATCCCCTCCCCTGGCTCAACGGCGATGCCCATACCTGGCTTGAACCCCATAACATCCAAAAAGTTGGACGAAACCCTAACCTTGCGTTTATCGCCTACTCGATTGAACGCAAGTTGTTTGGTTACTACGGAGGGGGAGACGATCGGTAACATTGGTCAACCTCTTTTCTTCTTGTTTTGCTCGCGCTTCACCATTGCTCCAGCAGCTTTCAGAAGTCTCTGGTTCTCCGCCAGCTCCTCTTGGAGTTCCTGAGTATCCTCTTCTGTCTGAGGCTTTTTCAGCTCGGCCTCGCAATATTGGACCTCTTCCTGCAAGCTGACTTTCGCAAACTTGAGAGCGGCCAGTCGCGTCGTATAAACGCCAAAAGGCAATTCGCCACCTTCCCGGAACTGCTTCAAACACCAGCTCGGTATAGATGGCAACCAACCAAAGTCCCCATTCTTCCGTGACCTTTTCCCCCACGTAATCCCATCTAACTTTTGGGCAAGATTGACATAGCGTTGATCGCTGGTTGAGTTGCGTCGTTTCTGAATAGAGCGAACTATCCACTCTGTAACCTCGACCTTTGCTTTATCATCATCAGAGATGTAATAAAGGGCTGCGTACAACACAGCGCCTTTACGAATGACTGATGGTGGGTATGCCTGGGCTTTCATCTATCCCCCTATCGCTTTTTCTGTCCGACAAGACGGAGATGATCGGCGGCCAAGTCATACTGCTCGTTTTTGTCGCGGCGGCGGAATCTGTCAAAAAACTTCCCTCGTGGCAGGGTTTCTTCCATAGCGATCAGGCGGTTCAGCCACACTTCTTGAGGTAGCATCCCTGCTGGAGTCGGCCCGAGCTTACGTCCTTCCTTGACGTGCTCCATTGTTTGCGTGGCAGTAAAAATCGCACCACCAAACTTTCTCCACTTGAATTGCAGGGGCATATCTGGAGACTCATCCAGCATCAATTTCTTATTGGTTTGTTCTGTCACGACAATTACTCCACCATCCATTCTTCACTAAGCAGGAACGCCCAGCGCTCTTCTGCTTTTTCTGGGTTGTCTTTGGCCTGTTTGATCATGATCTCGGCGGCGTTAAAGCCTACCTCTCCACTGAACCGGCCCCATGAATGGCTATGCCACTCGCGCATCACACTTCGGCCAAGCGATGCAAGTTCTGGACTTACACCCTCATGGAGGGCATAGAGCTCCCAAGCATCCCACCCGTATCGTAATAGGTTGTGCCCTGGGGCGTTAAAGGCCTGAGCAGCCTTGAACCGCTCTCCAGGCTCCTTCCCTCTAACATCCACACCCTGGAGCACCAACCCCATTACCACTTCAATGACCGGCTCGCGTTGCTTCTTTGCCAGCTCGATGGCAGCCACCAGCATTGCTTTGGCGTCAGCAAATTTCCCATGCCCTTGGCACATACCGCAGGTTTCTTTGGAAGGGGAAAAGTCATAAACACCGGAACCAGCACAGAGGCGGCATGTCATGTCAATCATGGGCTCTTCTCTCCTCATACTCTTCGATGCGCTCTTTCAGACGCTGAACCACTGGTGCGAGCTCAGGGATAGCTTCCGCTTCCTCAAGCGTGTATCGCTTGTCTTCCTGGTAATCGACTATTTGAGGAGGCCTTGGCTGTTTAGGGAACTCAGCAAAGTCATTCAGCGACATCGAGGTAGGAAGTCCTCCTTCAATCTCACCTTTTTCGTTGAGTGACTGGGTGACGATAAGCTGTGTTCCGCCCACCTCGGTATCAAAGCGGTCATCAAAGCGCTCACCGATAGTCCAGCCGCCACGGCCAAGAACACAGGTCGTACTCATACGTAGGCGATTGAATGCTTTAGCGTCATCCCAGTTCAAAGGATTTTCATCCATGAGGAAAAAAGGCGCTTCGTCCCGAACGAACACCTTGGACTTGGCGTTATCGAAGATCGGCCCAAACACCCCCTGCTGGAGGTATGGTTCGACCTTCTCTGCAAGATCCTGGTGCCCTTGAGAACGCAGCGCCTCATAGTGCTGGGTGATTGTTTGTTTGCCGGTGCCCGGAAGGCAGGACAATACTGTCTGCTTTTCCTCGTCACTCAGGCTTACCATTCTGGACAAAAAGCTGACTACCAGCTCGTTGTGCCCATCGACCGTTTCAATGTTGAGCTTGTTCTCGTCCATCTTCTTCCTCAGTAATCGGTTCGATAAATTCAATGGAGTCCATGCTTACATGACTGATAATGGCTTTCAGGCCGCAGCAGTCGCATGGTTCAAAGGTCAGTTCTGATCCCTTGGGAGACTGATGCGTGACCGTTGCCACAGCCCCTAGAGGGATCACCCCCCAGCCGTTTTTTAGTACCCGAGTAGTTCTGACCAGCCGACCTTTGTACTCTCGTTTCAGTTTCGGATGCGGCACTACCGCATATCGCTTACTCATTTCGGTCCCCTTGTACCAAAGGCTCGACAACCAGCTCTTGAGCTTCGTCCCAGTCGGACACCTTTGCATCACCAAACGCAAAGGCAATTCGCATAGCCACTGTCGGCCTGCCTATTTTCATCAAGTAAGCCGCAGCACCGGCACACATCGACTCTTGTCCCGAAGGTGCATAGTTACCCTCTTCATCCCATTCACCACCTGACTTTGAATGCACGGTCTTGTGGCAATGAAACGTCGTCATGTCGTTTTCAACGATGTCGTTGATGATGCCTTCTAATCGCCCAGGGACCAGCTCGATAGCGCCCTCCTTCCGGAATGGACAGTTGGCGCAAGGTTTCTTCAAACGGAGATGATTTGCTTGCTTTGGCATACATATCACTTTTACAGTATCATTTTATGATTCTATGATATAGCCATATTCCGTGTAGTCAATATCTCACTAACAATTACTTTCTATCGGACGCTTACGCGCCCATTTTGGGCAGATAGACAAGTTATTTGGGCGTTTGGAGTGTGCGAGGTGGACAGCGGGGAGACTTTCACATGTGAAAGTTTTGTTTCTTGGTATCGTTTTATTGTCCCTTGATATTATTTTATGATGCTGTAATAATCATAAATAAGGGCCGCATCGCTCTTCGACCTTCGTTGCAGCCCTTACAACACAATCAAGCAATTAAGGAGCTTTGTTATGCTGCAAGGCAATACTAACACGAATAAGCGCATCCCGCTCGCGGCGTTCATGAAATGGCCGCTGGCGAAACGTCAGGACTTCATCGACCGGGAAATGTCCGGTTGCCCCGACTTTATCAAGACGTCTTTGCTTCGGCATTAAGGCGATCAGGCAGGAAAGCAAAGAACCTCGCTTCGGCGGGGTTCTTCGTTTCTACCTCTTGAATGTTTCGTCAGAACAAACTGGAGCGCTTATGTCACCAGAAACACAGCAACTTACATCCAAGGCTTTATCTCTCATCGAGCAGTCCCGATACAGTGTCAACACCAACTGAAAACTGACCCACTTTAC
>NZ_KV787856.1:0-888 GCF_001807145.1 Enterobacter sp. HMSC16D10 | reverse complement strand
AAAAAAAACGGCACACTAGCGCGTAAAGCGTCATCAAAAAAACTCAAATAGCGCTATATACAATCACTTTATTACGCCCCTCTCTCTTAGCTTGATAAAGAGCATCGTCAGCATTTTTCAGCAAAAAATCGATCCCACCAAGAGGATCATCTTGTGTTGCCACACCAGCAGATACGGTGACACGCAAGTTATTAGGGAAAACAGTACGTTCAATAACACTCCTAATACGCTCCGCAACACACTCCGCTGTTACCACAGATGTATTCGGCAGAAAAACAACAAACTCTTCTCCACCAAACCGACAAATAATATCTTCACTACGGCAACAAGACTTAATAATCTGAGCCAAAGAAACAAGCACCTCATCTCCGACCCCATGCCCGAAACTATCATTTATTTTTTTAAAAAAATCAACATCAATAGCAATAACTGAAGCTCCTGCCCCATACTTGTTATTCTGTATTTTAGTTGAAAACCCCAATCTATTGTTCACGCCGGTAAGGGGATCTTTAAGCGCCACCTCATTTAAAGAATCAACCCTTTCCATCATTACCTTAACATGCGTAAAAAGTGCCTTTTTAAGTCGATCAGCTTCGGCATACCAAGCATTGATAGCTTTAATATAAACTAACGAAGCCCCTATATCTTTAGCATTGGTAGATATAGCAAGCTTTTCTAAAGGAAGTGAAATACGGGAGGCAATGAAATATGAAAGAAGTGAAAATGCAATAATTATTACAATTAGCAGAACAAGTACACTTTTAGCATAAGTAATAAGAATAGTAGTCGCGCTTTCAGCATGGCTATAAACCAACACATTCCAAGCAGTATTTTTCACATGAGCATAACCCAGAAGATATCTATTCCCCGAAAAAAAAAATTCCCCCT
>NZ_KV787855.1:0-676 GCF_001807145.1 Enterobacter sp. HMSC16D10 | reverse complement strand
AGTTTGACTGGGGCGGTCTCCTCCCAAAGAGTAACGGAGGAGCACGAAGGTTAGCTAATCCTGGTCGGACATCAGGAGGTTAGTGCAATGGCATAAGCTAGCTTGACTGCGAGAGTGACGGCTCGAGCAGGTGCGAAAGCAGGTCATAGTGATCCGGTGGTTCTGAATGGAAGGGCCATCGCTCAACGGATAAAAGGTACTCCGGGGATAACAGGCTGATACCGCCCAAGAGTTCATATCGACGGCGGTGTTTGGCACCTCGATGTCGGCTCATCACATCCTGGGGCTGAAGTAGGTCCCAAGGGTATGGCTGTTCGCCATTTAAAGTGGTACGCGAGCTGGGTTTAGAACGTCGTGAGACAGTTCGGTCCCTATCTGCCGTGGGCGCTGGAGAATTGAGGGGGGCTGCTCCTAGTACGAGAGGACCGGAGTGGACGCATCACTGGTGTTCGGGTTGTCATGCCAATGGCACTGCCCGGTAGCTAAATGCGGAAAAGATAAGTGCTGAAAGCATCTAAGCACGAAACTTGCCCCGAGATGAGTTCTCCCTGACTCCTTGAGAGTCCTGAAGGAACGTTGAAGACGACGACGTTGATAGGTCGGGTGTGTAAGCGCAGCGATGCGTTGAGCTAACCGATACTAATGAACCGTGAGGCTTAACCTTACAACGCCGAAG